>NZ_KV788329.1:3398-25843 GCF_001807215.1 Corynebacterium sp. HMSC05D08
CAGCGCTGCGCATCAGCCGGGCTGTGTGCTCGCGTCCAATGTTAATGCCCCGGCGGCGCAGCACGTGCCGCATCTTCTGTACGCCGTAGACGTCGTAATTCTTGGAAATGAACGTCGTGACTATGCTCCACGAGGGCAGCGTCGCGAAGACTGCGGGCGCTTAAGCCCCGGGCCTTGGATTGGCGGTATCCACGCGAGCTAAGAAAGATGCCTTCGCGATGCGTGTTTAACGTCTGGCAGATGATCTCGACGCAGCTTGGCGGCCTCTGCCACAAGGTCCTCAGGCAACCGTTCGGTAACGCGTCCCTCACGTCGAGCGGGCTTGCGTCCATTGCCCCGCTGTGTGCCATGATCTTGCAGGCTGCCTGCGTCGAAATACTCTCCGCCAGAATGCGGTCTTCCACGAGGCGGACCACACGGTCTTTTGCCTCCTGATCAAACTTCTTCGGCATGTTCGAGAATTTTCCCATTTACTCAAACGGAACAAACCGAGGGCATTTTACGGTAAGACCGAAGGAGAAAACCCAATATCAAAGGCCGCCCAACGTCGCGAAAGAAAACCAAGAACTGCGTAGGGCCTACCTCAGCTTTTAAGCGAGGCGTAATAGGCGGCGTATCGGCTGCATCGACACCATGGATCATGGAACTGAGTGTTTCTAGCGACGGAGAATTATCACCGAGAACCCGAAGGATCTCTGCCCAAGTCATACCCTCGTCATAAAGTTTCTTCACCGTAGGGCGAAGAGCTCTTAGTCGAGCCGGAGAAAGCTGCTTTCCGGTCATAGACATAACTCAAGGTTCTCTCCGTGCACTGGCCTACAAACCAGCACACGACTCGCGCTACACGAGGTCTCATAAAAAGTCCGCAGTCCCTCGTCAAGCGCGTGCGAACGTGACCTCAAGGTCTGCTTTTGCGTGGCTGGGTGTTTGCTAAGGGGCCGTGATTACTTCGCCGCGCGACGCTGACGAGCGAACTCAGAGAGCACGGCACCCACAGCAACGGAGGCATTCAAGGACTCAACCCACGCGGTCATCGGAATGGACATGATGACGTCGCAGTTCTCGCGCACCAAACGGGAGATGCCCTTGCCCTCCGAGCCGATGACGATGACCACAGGGTCCTTGCCGCCGGTGTAGGTATCGAGGGTGTGCTCGCCGCCAGCATCAAGACCCACGACCTGGTAACCCGCCTGCTGGAACTCCTGCACCGTACGGGTCACGTTGGTCACGCGCGCCACTGGCAGGCGAGCCGCGGTACCCGCGGAGGTACGCCATGCCACCGCAGTCACCGAAGCCGAACGACGCTCCGGAATGATGACGCCGTGGCCGCCGAACGCAGCCACCGAACGGATGACGGCGCCCAAGTTGCGCGGGTCGGTGATGTTGTCGAGGATGACGAACATGCCCGGCTCGCCAGCGTCCTTCGCGCGGTCCATGAGCTCGTGGAAGTCCGCGTACTTGTACGGCGGAATCTGCAGGCCGATGCCCTGGTGCATACCATTGCCGGTCATGCGATCCATCTCGTGACGCTGAATCTCAAGGATAGGAATGTTGCGGGAATTCGCAATGGCCACGGCCTCCGACAGGCGCGCGTCGTTGCGGGTGCCCTGCACGATGTACAGCGAGGTAGCAGGCACCTTTGCGTGCAGACACTCCACGACCGGGTTACGGCCGACGACCATCTCCGCCGTCTCCTTCTGGTGGCGGCCCGAGTTGCGGCGCTCGCGCTCCAGCTTGGCCTTGTGCTTCGCGTGGTAGACGCGGTCCTCTGCCTTAGGCGTTGGTCCCTTGCCCTCAAGGCCCTTCTTTACCTGGCCGCCACTGCCTTTAGTAGCGCCTTTCTTGTTGGTCTTGCGGATGCCCGCGCCGCCGCGGCCGTGTGTACGTGCCATGAATTCTCCTTAGGCTAGCGACCAGGTGGGGCCGTCAGCAGTGTCAGTGATGGTGATGCCAGCGGCGGCGAGGCGGTCGCGGACGGCGTCCGCAGTTGCCCAATCCTTCTCCGCGCGGGCTTGGGTACGGCGTTCCAGTTCCGCTTGGACGAGGACGTCCAGCGCTGCATCCGCATTGCTTGTCGACGCCCCATCTTTCCACTGTTCATCCAACGGATCAAAGCCCAGCACCGCGGCCATGGCGCGCACGGACTCAGCCGCCTTGCGGGCCTCGTCTGCAGACCCTTCTGCCAGCGCCTTGTTTCCGGCACGGACGGTGGTGTGGATTTCGGCCAGTGCCTTCGGCACGGCGATGTCGTCGTTCATCGCGTCCTCGAAGCCCTGGGTCCAGTCTCCTACAACGAGGTCGTCGAACTTGTTCACGAAGTCCTCGATGCGGCGGTACCCGGCAGCGGCCTCGGTCAATGCCGCCTCGGAGTATTCCAGCACGGAGCGGTAGTGCGCGGAGCCGAGGTAGTAGCGCAGCTCGACCGGGCGGACGATCTCCAGCATGTTGTCGATGGCCAGCACGTTGCCCAGGGACTTGGACATCTTCTCGCCGGCCATGGTCACCCAGTGGTTGTGCATCCAGTAGTTGGCAAACTTATCGCCCGCCGCGTGCGACTGCGCTACCTCGTTCTCGTGGTGCGGGAACTGCAGGTCAAGGCCACCGCAGTGGATGTCGAATTCGCTGCCCAAGTAGTAGGTGGACATAGCCGAGCACTCCAAGTGCCAGCCTGGGCGGCCTTTGCCCCACGGGGTGGGCCAAGAAGGCTCGCCGGGCTTGGCGCCCTTCCACAGGGCGAAGTCCTGCGGACCGCGCTTTCCGCGCGCAAGCGCCTCTTGTCCCTCGCCTTGGTCCATATCCTCGACGCGGTTGCCGGATAGGGAGCCGTAGTCAGAGCCCTCTGCAGCGTTCCAGGCGGTCACATCAAAATAGACCGAACCAGCGCCGTCTACCCCCGCGGTATCGTCAGGTACCGCGTAGGCGAAGCCGGCGTCGATAAGCCGCTGCATGTAGTCCACCATCTGGGTAACGAATCCCGTGGCGCGCGGCTCTACCGATGGCGGCAGGACGCCTAGGGTGTTGTAGGCCTTGGTGAACTCGCGCTCGTAGGTGGAAACCCACTCCCACCAGGGGCGACCGTTGTCTGCGGCCTTGTTGAGAATCTTGTCATCGATGTCGGTGACGTTGCGGACGAAAGCCACGTCTAGGCCCTGCGCCATGAGCCAGCGGCGCAGGATGTCGAAAGCTACGCCGGAGCGCAGGTGGCCGATGTGCGGCTGGGCCTGCGGGGTGGCACCACACAAGTAAATCGAGGCATGCCCTTCTTTTACGGGCACGAAATCGCGCTGGGTGCGGGTGGCGGTGTCAAAAATGCGTAGGTTACTCACCCGAACCATTCTAGGCTATGGGCTCTTGGCTGTTTGCGGTTGCTTTAAGACACAGAGATGCGCCTTCCACGCGCGCCTTTCCCGGCAGATATCCAGCCCTGGAAACCAAGACCTCCTGTTCGCTTTCGCCCACGCTTTCCGACGCCGCGCTTTTCACCAGGGAGCTGCATTTCCAGGGCTGGGTGATTGTGGAGGGAGGGGTGGCTGAGCGTCGGACGCGGTGGGGGCTGGGCCTAGTGCTCGGCGCGGAGCACGGTGGCGAGGAGCGAGCCAGCGGTGCGGTCGGTCTCCTGCAACATGAGCGGGTCGGTTCCCGGCATCGGGGAAATCGTGGTGTCAGGCCACTGCGAGTAGGTGGGGATGCCGATGACGTGCAGGCGCGGATCGGTGCTGCCGTCGGGGCGAACAACCTTGCGCTCCCAGGTGGTCTCCGGGGAGCCCGTGGCGTTGCCGTGGTCCACGAATGGACGCACGCGCTCCTGCAGGGAAACCGCGAGGAGGTCTGACGGGCGGCGCACGTCGGGGGAGTGCATCCACGCATCGATGAGCCAAGGGCTGGTGGCCGTGCGCTCGCCGGAAGTCAGCGTGAACTCAGCATCGGTCCAGCTCAAGGCGGGGCGGCCGCCGAGGAAGGTGGCCAAGCCGGCGTCGACGAGGGCGAGCAGCTGGCGGGTGCGGAACAGCGGCGGGCCGGAGCCGACCATCTGGCCAAAGGCCATGAATTCCTTGTAGTTAGTGGTGCGCGATTCCCAGGTCATGCGGCCCTCGGAGCCAGCAATCGAGGAAGGCTTGCGGGCCGCGGAAATGGCCCACAGCGCGGCCTTCAAAGGGGAGTCGGCAGCAGCGACTGCTTCCACGATGTCGCGGGCAAGTCCCTCAGCGATGTAATCGGTGAGCTCTTCGATGGTGGTGCCGGCGAAGTCAGCGAGCGGATTGACCCAGTGCGCCAAGTCGAGTGGCTCGGAAGAAACGCCCTCGAGCGCCGCGTTGAGCTCGCGGGAAAGTCCCACGACGTCCTGTGCGGAAAGCTTCGCTGCGTCGATACGGGAGACAATCTCCGTGAGTGGAACCTGCAGCGCATCTGGGCTAACGCGTGCCTGGGTCTCGTAGTACTCGGCGTAGGCATCGCGCACGATGTGTGGCAACAAGTCGCGGCCGAAGTCCACCTCGCGGCCTTGGACCAGTGCCAGCTGCTTGCGGAAGCGCACCAGCTCCGCGCGCGGCGGCAGTGCGTGGTGCTCGGATTTTGGGATGTAGGGGTAGCCGCGGCCGGAGGAGACCACGAAGTGTGGCTCGTTGCCGGATGGCTCGTAGCGCAGGCCCGAGCGTGTGGAGTTATCGGTGTGGAAGACGCCGCCGCGGTCGATGGTCAGGAGCGCCATGCTGTCGAAGAATCCCATGCCTAGGCCGCGCACCAGCACATCCTGGCCCGCCGGCACCTCGGAAATGGGCTGTTCAACTGGGTTGTTGGGGCGTACCCAATGCAGCTGGGAGGAGACCTCGGCCAGGTGCTGCTCAGAGTCAGTTAGACCGGGAACCTGCCAGCCGTAGGCCAAGGCAGTGGCGTCGCTTGCAACGTGGGAGCCGTCGGCAAGAACGATGACGTCGTGGCCCTCAGCCTCGTTTACAGCTACTGCGCGCGAGGAGTGGTTGACCACGGTCACGGTCTTAGGCAGCTGTGCCAAAGCCACCTCGAAAGCCCAGCGCAGGTAGGCGCCGTAAAGCGCACGCGATGGGTTGGACTCGGGGCGGGTGGCCTCGATTTCGGCGCGGAAGGACTCGTCGATGGTGACGGGGTGGGCGTCGAAAAGTGCCTGCTTAGTAGGGGAGATGCCATCTCGTTCACCACGCAGGAGCTGGATCCACTCGTACTGTATGGGGCCTTCCAACACGGGGGCCGTCATGGTGGACTCGGGCTCGGTGAAGAGGGTGACCGCGCCTGCGAGGGTGTTCATGCACAACGTCTGGGTTTGTTCGGTATCCCAGATGCGGCCGGCGCCGAGCTGCGCGTCGTCGATGAGGTGCAGCGTGAGGCGTGGGATCTCCGCAAGCGTGTACAGGTGAGCGGCGAGGCGCTCTACGACTGATATGCCGCGTGGGCCCATGCCCACGATGGTGATGGATGGCGTGGATTCATGCGAAGCCAATTCTATTCATCCTTAATGGCGGGTCTGCAGGCTCGCCGTTTGAGAAAAATTATTAGACCGTTTTGTCTATGGAATTTATACCAACAAGTCTACGTTGTGTTAGTTTACAAGCCTATTTACACTCTCATAAACGAAAGCTACCTCGTGAAAAAATTCCGCACTATCGCCAGCGTATTGGGTGCAGCGGCCCTGCTCGCAGGATGCGCAGCGCCCAGCGGCGAACAGGCAGGGGAGGACAGCAACGTCCTGACCTACCTTGAGCCGCAATTCTTCCGCACACTGTATCCACCCGCGGCCGGCTTTTACCCTAATGGCGGCGTGGTTAACCAGCTGACCGACCGCCTGCTTTACCAAGACCCTGAGACTTTGGAGCTCTCCCCGTGGATCGCCACCGAGATGCCCGAGGTGAACAAGGACGCCACCGAGTACACGTTCAACATCCGCACGGACGTGACTTACTCCGACGGCACCCCGCTGACCGCGGAGAATGTGGTGCGCAACTTCGATCTTTATGGCCTCGGCGATAAGTCGCGCACACTGACCTCCTCGGAGCAGATTGCCAACTATGACCACGGTGAGGTCGTGGACGAGGACACCGTGAAGTTCTACTTCTCGGAGCCTTCCCCGGGATTCCTGCAGGCCACCTCCTCTTATAACGCGGGCCTTTTGGCGGATAGCTCTCTAGAGCTCGACGACGAGGGCTTCGGACCGGGCAACGCGAAGAAGGTTATTGGCTCCGGCCCGTTCGTGGTCGATTCCGAGAAGATCGGTACCGACCTCGTTCTCAAGACCCGCGAGGATTACGACTGGGCTCCACCGGCAGTGGAGCACCAGGGCCGCGCCGACATCGATGGCGTGCACTACATCTTGGCTGCAGAGGAGTCCGTGCGCACCGGCGCGATCGTCTCTGGCCAGGCCGATATTGCTCGCCAGATCTCCGCGCCGCAGGAAGGCCTCCTCGAGAACAAAGGCGTGCAGATCATCTCTCACGGCACCAACTCCATTAACAACCAGTTGGGCTTCCGCTTCAACCACCCGTTCCTGCAGGACAAGCGAGTACGTGAAGCCATCATTCACGGCATCGACCGCGAGGAAATCCTCCGCGTGCTCTTCTCTGAGTCCTACCCGCTGGCTCAGTCCTCCGTGGCCCAAACCGGGCTGGGCTTTAAGGACCAGTCGGCGGCGTACACCTTCGACCCTGAGGAATCGAAGCGCCTGCTGGATGAGGCCGGCTGGAAACCAGGCCCGGATGGAATCCGCGTCAAGGACGGCAAGCGCCTAGTCCTGCGTTCGAATACCGCGCTGCCACAGCCGCGTTCCAAGGAAGTCATGACCATGGTCCAGGATCAGCTAGGCGCGCTGGGCATTGCGATTGAGATCAACCCGGGCGACCAGGCAACTCAGAACGCAGATGCGAAGTCCATCGACAAGGTGCAGCTCTATCACATCATGGTGGGCCGCGCGGATTATGACGTTATTGCCTCTATGTACTCGGTGAACAACCGCGACGCCCTGCTCAACCAGGACAAAGAGGGCAATCCTCTCGACGCGAAGCTGGAAGAGCTGCTGGGCAAGGTGACCTCCAGCCCCAAGTCTGAAGACCGTAAGAAGGCCGTCGAAGAGGTGCAGGATTACCTGACCGAACAGGCTTACGTCATCCCGTTCTTCGAGGAGCCGCAGGTCTACGCAGTGGCACCGGAAGTGCACGGCTTTAGCCCCGAGTCCGTGGCCCGCCCGTGGTTCTACGAGGTCAGCCTTGAGCAGGAGGATAAATAAATGACTACCAAGCAATTTGCCGCCCGCATTGGGCAGGCCATCCTGGTGCTGCTGGTGACCTACACCGTGGCCTTCTTCCTGCTGTCCGCATTGCCTTCCGACGCGGTCATGTCCCGCTACGGCGACCCCGCCCTGGGCCTGTCCGAGGCGGAGATTGCCGCCATCCGTGAGGAGATGGGCGTCGATAAGCCGCTGCTCGTGCAGTTCTTTACCGGCCTCATCGGATTCTTCACCGGCCACTTCGGAAACTCCACGCAGACGGGTGCGGCGGTGTCGACGCTCATTGCCGACGCCCTCCCACACACGTTGATTCTGGCCGTCTGCTCGATTGGCCTGGCCATCATAGTGGCGCTCCTCGTGACCTTCCTGGCAACCCTGCCGGGACTCGGCGCGATTGCCACCTTCTTCCGTGGGCTGCCTTCCTTCATGGTTTCCCTGCCGGGCTTCTGGATCGGTATCCTGCTCATCCAGCTCTTCTCCTTCCAGCTGGGCTGGGTGCGCATCATTGAGCCTTCCAGCATTGAGGGCCTGATTCTGCCCACGCTGACCCTGTCGGTACCGATGGCGGCACCGCTCATTCAGGTCCTCATTCGCTCCATCGACGAGACGCAAGCGATGCCTTTCGTGCAGGCGGTGCGCGCTCGCGGCGCCTCGGAGTCGTGGATCTTCTGGCGCAACATCTTGCGCAACTCCCTCCTTCCGGCACTGACTATGGCGGGCCTGCTCTTCGGTGAGCTCGTCGGCGGTGCCGTGGTCACGGAGACCGTCTTTGGCCGCAACGGCCTGGGCTACATGACGGCGCAGGCGGTCTCCAACCGCGATACGCCGGTTCTGCTGGCCATCGTCCTCATCGCCGCGACTGCCTACGTCATCGTCAACCTCGTGGTGGATCTGCTGTACCCAGTCCTGGACGTGCGTCTGCGCCGTCCTGCCCAGGATTCCGTGAAAGGAGCCCGCGCATGAGCGCGCCAACATCTAACGCCGTGAACACCGCACATCCGGTCGACGGCATCACCACACTGCGCCGTAACCGCCGCCCCGTCGGCCGCGCCCAGCGCAACCCGTGGACCAGTCCAGCCTCCATCGGGGCTTTCGTCATCCTGGTGGTGGCTTTCCTCGCCGCCCTTTTCCCGGGCCTGTTTACTAACTCTGACCCGTACGCCGGCACCGACGTCGCGCTGCTGCACTCGAGCTCCGAGCACTGGTTCGGCACGGACGCCGTAGGCCGCGACCTCTACGCTCGCGTGGTCTACGGCGCCCGCCAATCCCTGCTGGGCGCGCTGATTGCCGTTGCCGTGGGTCTCGTGGTCGGCACCTTGCTCGGCCTGCTGGCCGGCTCGCTGCGCGGCTGGGTCGATTCGGGCATCATGCGCGTGGTTGACGTGCTGCTGTCCATCCCCGGCATCCTGCTGTCCCTGTCCATCATCATCGTGCTGGGCTTTGGCTCCCTGCAGGCCGCCGTGGCTGTCGGTGCGACGTCGATTGCCACCTTCGCCCGCCTGGCCCGCTCCCAGGTCATCACCGTGGCTGGCTCCGACTACATCGAGGCCGCCTACGGTGCTGGCGCCACCCCGGCGCAGGTCATGGCCCGTCACATCCTGCCCAACTCCCTGACCCCGGTCATCGCCCTGGCCACCCTGCAGTTCGGTTCCGCCATCTTGCAGCTGTCCATCTTGGGCTTCCTGGGCTACGGCGCCCCAGCGCCGACTCCGGAGTGGGGTCTCATCATCGCGGAGGGCCGCGACTTCATGGCTACCGCATGGTGGCTCATCATCTTGCCGGGCTTGGCAATCGTGGCCGTGGTGGTCTCTGCCAACCGTCTTTCCCAGAACTTCCGAGCGGAGGCATAAAAACTCATGACTGATAACCACACTCCTTTGCTCAAGGTTCGCGACCTCAATGTTTCCTACACCACCGCGGCTGGCGAGGTGCCGGCCGTCCAGGGCGT
The DNA here is from genome assembly GCF_001807215.1 of Corynebacterium sp. HMSC05D08. Taxonomy (NCBI): domain Bacteria; kingdom Bacillati; phylum Actinomycetota; class Actinomycetes; order Mycobacteriales; family Corynebacteriaceae; genus Corynebacterium; species Corynebacterium sp. HMSC05D08. Next base: position 12,596 of record NZ_KV788329.1, read on the forward strand.
CAGCCTCGAGGTCTACCCGGGCGAAATCACCGCCATCGTGGGCGAGTCCGGTTCCGGCAAGTCCACCTCGGCGATGGCCGCAATCGGCCTGCTTGCCTCCAACGCGCAGGTCGACGCCGGAACTATCGAGTTCCAGGGCCGCGACATAACAGACCTCGACAACAAGCGCTGGCGCGAGCTGCGGGGCCGTTCCATTGGCCTCATCCCGCAGGACCCGAACAACTCGCTCAACCCGTTGAAGACAATCGGTGCTTCGGTGGAGGAGGGCCTGGCTATCCATGGCGTTGGCACTGCGGCTGAGCGCAAGCAGCGTGCCATCGAGCTGCTCGACCGCGTGGGCATCGACGACCCTGAGCGCCGCTACGGCCAGTACCCGCACGAGCTTTCCGGTGGCATGAAGCAGCGCGTGCTCATCGCGGCTGCAGTGGCGCTCGAGCCCGAGCTCATCATCGCCGACGAGCCAACCTCCGCGCTTGACGTCACGGTGCAGAAGGTCATCCTGGACCTGCTCGATGAGATGCGTCGGGAAACCGGCGTGGGCATCCTGTTCATCACCCACGACCTGGCGGTGGCAGGCGATCGCGCCGACCGCATCGTGGTGATGGAAAAGGGTCAGGTCCGCGAGTCGGGCCAGGCGGCCAGGGTTCTCACTGATCCGCAGCACGCTTATTCACGCCGCCTGCTTGCCGACGCCCCGTCCCTGTCCGTAGCCGACGTCGCTAAAGCTAAGCGTCGTCCCGCGCGCAGCACCGAGACCGTGCTGCGGGTGCGTGACCTCACCCAGCGCTACGGCGACTTCCTCGCGCTCGATGGCGTGAGCTTCGATGTCGCCAGGGGAACCACCCATGCGCTGGTGGGCGAGTCCGGTTCCGGCAAGACCACCACTGGCCGTTCCATCGCCTTGTTCAACGCGCCGACCTTTGGCTCCATCGAGCTGGCCGGTGCGAATGGTGGCTCCACCGAGCTGACGAAGCTGAAGGGCAAGGCTCTGCGCGAGGCGCGTAAGAACGTGCAGCTGGTGTACCAGAACCCGTATTCCTCCCTCGACCCGCGCCAGTCCATCGGCGACGCCATCGCTGAGCCACTGCGCAACCTCGCGGGCGCGTCCAAAGCCAAAGCGAAGGTCCGCGCCCAGGAATTCCTGGAGCTGGTTGCCTTGGACCCGCAGCACTACGACCGCCATCCGCGGGAGCTTTCCGGTGGACAGCGCCAGCGCGTGGCCATTGCCCGCGCGATGATCGTGGAGCCGGAGTTGGTGGTTCTCGACGAGGCAGTCTCTGCGCTCGACGTGACCGTGCAGGCACAGATCCTGCGCCTGCTGGCAGACCTCCAGGATGAGCTGCAGCTGACCTACGTCTTCATTTCCCACGACCTCGCCGTGGTCAACCAGATCTCGGACACGGTCTCCGTCCTCTCCCACGGCCAGCAGGTAGAGTTGGGCCGCACCGCGGACGTCTTTGCGAACCCGCAATCCGAGTTCACCCGCACCCTCATCGACGCGATCCCAGGACAGCGTTACCGCGCCGGTGACCTCAATCTGGGCCTGTAAGGGCCCGAAAGTTAAGGAGTTTTCATGGCAGACATCATCAACCAACTAGCCGAGGTCAGCCCGGAGATTGCTAAGCTGCGCTCCCGCCGCCCTGACGCTTTGGCTAACGCGCAGCTCTCCTTCGAGGCACTTCTCGAGCCGGCTGAGGAAGGAACCTTCCCGTTTACTGAGCGCTATGCCGTGGCCGCCTTCGTGGCTGGCATCTACCAGTCCACGAACGCCCGAGACTTCTACGCCGACTTGCTGGCTGACGACGCCCCGGCAGAGCTCAATGCCGCGGTACAAGAGGCCATTGCGCACGGTATTTCCGTCGGCCCATACGCAGATGCCGAGGGCATTTCTGGCGATGCCGCCGGATTCATCACCTTCGAGTCCGTTGCCGGGCTAGGAGAACGCCTCGTTGCAGCCTTCGACTTCGCGCATCTGCTGGTGTTCCATCCCAAGGACACAGCGCCCGAGGCCATCGGCCACCTGCAGGCGGCGGGCTGGTCGGACGATGACATCGTCACCCTCGCGCAGCTCATTTCCTTCCTGTCCTTCCAACTGCGCGTCATCCACGGCCTCGTGGTCTTGGGCGGCTCTACGGCTTGTACTCCGGAAACGGAGAGCAAGGAGGGCGTCGCCAAGCTAGGCTGGCAGAACCACGAACGTACCCTGACCCCGGACGTCCATGCTCCAGAAGGTTTTGTGAACCACTCCCTGGGCTGGAAGCCATGGCTGGCACCGCTGCCCAAGGATGAATTCACCCCAGAGCACACCGACGCGCTGATCCGCCCGGAGCGTATCGACTCCGAGTATTTCCGCCTGCTGGCCCGCGACCCTGCGGCGCTGAAGGCACGCACACTCACGGACCTGGATATCTTCTACAACACCGACGGAGGTATGGGCCGCGCCGAGCGTGAGCTGGCCGCAACTGTGGTCTCCCGCTTTAATGGCTGCGAGTTCTGCGCTTCGGTGCACCAGCAGCGCTCGAAAGACGAGGGCGGCGATGCCGATGCCGTGGATCGTCTGCTCTTTGAGGGACTCGACGCAGATCTGGGTTCTGAGCAGTGGGGCGTTATACGCGACGCCTCCCGCGAGCTGACGCGTACTCCGTTCGCCTTCAACTCCGGTTGCGTGGCCAAGCTGCGTGGCGTCGGATTCGATGATTTGGCCATCATCGACCTCATCAACTCCGCCTCTTTCTTCAACTGGGCCAACCGCCTGATGCTCACCATCGGCGCACCCGACGTGCCTAAGCGCTACCGTTAACAGCACATACGACGAGAAGGAGTAAACCATGACCACCTCGAAGATTGCGGTTGTAACAGGTGCCACCGGCGGCATGGGCCGCGAAATCATCCTTGACCTCGCGCGCGACCACCACGTGTATGCGTTGGGTCGCCGCGCAGACGAGCTCGCAGGCATGGACAACGTGACCCCAGTTGCCATCGACCTTGTGGAAGCCTTGGACAAGGATGAAGAGGAAAACATCGGCCTGCCGGAGCTCGACCGCGTGGACGTCCTAGTGCATGCGGCGGCACGGGCGGACAAGTACTCCGTGGAATCGGCGCGGCCGAAAAACTGGCGCGAGCAGATGGACCTCAACGTCCACGCGCCTTCTGAGGTCACCCGCCGCTTGCTGCCGCAGCTGCGCCAGGCGGAGGGCATCGTGGTGTTTATCAACTCCGGAGCTGGCATTCATAGCTACGGTGACAACGTGATTTATTCGGCCACCAAGCACGCTTTGTACGCGCTTGCCGACGGCCTACGTATTGCCGATCCTGCCATCCGCGTCAGCACTGTCTCGCCGGGACCGACTGACACCCCAATGCTAAAGGGACTACAGGATTACGACCCTGCCCATGTCATTGCACCTATTGAAGTAGCAAAGGCAATTCGCGCTGCAGTGGATGCGGGACCTTCAACGCAGCTTACTGAGATTCGTGTTCGCCCACGTATTGAGCTGGCGTTAAGAAAATAAATGAAGTTACCATACTAGTTGTGGAAGTCACAGCTCCTCGACATGCGATTTTCTGAGAGGTCGGTAAGATCTGGGAACTGTGACTGAAACCACCCGCCGCAGGCCGGCTTATTTGACCATCGCGGATTCCCTGCGCAGCAGGATCGAATCCAAAGTTCTCAAACCCGGCGAGCGATTCCCCACCGAACGCGAACTTGTTCAAGAGTTCGGCGTCGCCCGCATGACCGTCCGTCATGCGCTCGACATCTTGCAGATTGAGGGATTGATTGATCGCAAGCGCGGCCGCACCGGTGGTACCTTCGTACGCGCTATTCCACCGACTCTGAGCCTCACCAGCGAGCACGGCATCCTACAGCAGCTCACTGAGCGCGGATTTAAGACGCGCGTGGAAGTTATCTCCCTCGATAAGCTCGAGGTTCTTTCTCACGTGGCTGGAACCCTAGGTGTGGAAGATACCGCGTTAGTGTGGGAGCTCAAGGGTGTCCACTACGTCGACGAGACCCCAATCAGCGTCACCAAGGTCACTATCCCAGTCGAGCTCGTACCGGATCTGGATGAGCATGAACTCAACCAGCCACTGCTGCCACTGCTCGAGACCTATGGACTCAAGTCTGTGTACAAGCGCGAAAACATCATTGCCGCCACTGCCCGCGCGGAGGAGCAAAAACTCTTGGGCGTGGGCCGCTCTCACCCGATGCTGCGCTTTAGCCGCATCATCAAGGCAGCTGATGACACCGTCATCGCCTTCCAAGAAGAAACGCTGCGCCCCGACGTCGCCAACGTCGAGGTTGTCTTGGGCGAGGATCCTTCCCACCAAAAGAATCCTCGCACCTCGACTAGCGCCAGCTTGTCCTGACTAGCGCCAGCTGGCGCTAGTCAGCGTCTACTGCGCGGTTACGCAGCGCACGCGCCATGCGGTCGCGCTGCTCGGTCACGGAGCGGCGCAGGCCGCCCGCCAGATCGCGCTTGAGGAACTCGTCGGCCTCATCCAGGGTCTCCTGCGAGATTGCCCACGACGGGAACAGGCCGGTCACGGAGGTCAGGCCAATCTCGGAGGACTGGGAAGACCAGACCTTCTCCGCCACGTCGAAGAACTCTGACGTCGGCAGCAGCTCATCGGAGCCGGGGTAGGTGAGTCCCTCAAGCTTCGAGGTCAGCTCGCGGTTGGTGAGCTCACCGGCCACGATCTCATCCCACACCGCACGCTTGTTCTCAGCAGTGTTGACAGCCGCGCGCGCACGCACCGCAGCCTGGTAGCCGGTGGCGGAGTTATCGCGAGCCAGCTGAGCGTCTACAGCAGAGGAGACGTCGTCAAGCGCGCCGTCGGCAGCCAGCGCCGCGATGGCGTACCAACGCAGGCCCTCGTCGTCCGAAGACTCCAGAACGTCCTGCAGAAAAGCGCGGGTGCCATCGGTCAGGCGAATCTTTGCCAGCGCCTGGGCGAAGATAATGGAGCGCTCCGGATCGGAATCCTTGGTGCCTTCGAGGAGGGCGTCAGCAAGCACGGTGCTCTCCTTGGCCCACGCTGGATCCGCGTAGTTGGACTGTGCGGAAGAGGCCTGCTGCAGGATGCGCTCGAGCACAGCCAGCTCGGTCTCCGCAGCCGCGCCACGTGCCACCAGCGCCACGAAATCGCGCGCCTTCATCGCACCGCCGCGGGTCATCTCCCAAGCAGCGGACCAGCACAGAGTGCGCGCTAATGGGTCCTCGAACTTGTCGATGTTGCCGATGAGGAACTCCAGAGAACCCTCATCCAGGTCCAGCAGCGCATATGTGAGATCATCGTCGTTCGGCAGGATGAAGTCGATGTCCGCGCGCTTCTTGCCCACGAGTTCGGCAATCTCGGTGCTTGCGCCGTCGATGTCCATCTCGATGCGATCGGTGCGCACGACCTTGTCGCCCTGCAGGGAGTACAGGCCCACGCACACGCGGTGGGTGCGCAGGGTATCGCCGCTCTGTACCAGCTCAGCGGCGGTGATAATGCCTGCAGAGTCGGTCTCGGTGTGCACGCTTAAGCTGTTGATGCCCGTGGTCTTGAGCCACTGCTGCGCCCAGAAGGACAGGTCGCGGCCGCTGGAGGTTTCGAGTGAGGAGAGGAGGTCGTCGAAAGTAGCGTTGGAGTACGCATGCGCTTTGAAATGGCGGCGCACGCCGGCGAAGAAGTTCTCGCGGCCCACGTATGCCTGCAGCTGCTTGAGCACGGACGCGCCCTTGGCGTAGGTGATGCCGTCGAAGTTCTGCTCCACGGTCTCAATGTCAGAAGCATCGGTGGAAATCGGGTGCGTGGTGGGCAGCTGATCCTGCTGGTAGGCCCACGACTTCTCCACGTTGGCGAAGGTGACCCACGCAGTGTCGTACTGGGTTTCCTCAGCCTGGGAGATGGCGGCGGACCAGGTGGCGAAAGATTCGTTGAGCCACAGATCATCCCACCACTCCATGGTGACCAAGTCGCCGAACCACATGTGAGCCAGCTCGTGGAGGATGGTGTCCGCGCGGCGCTCGTACTTGTAGTGGGTGGCCTTGGAGCTGAAGACATATTCGTCGCGGATGGTCACGCAGCCTGCGTTCTCCATGGCGCCGGCGTTGAACTCTGGCACGAAGATTTGGTCGTACTTGCCAAACGGGTACGCAAAGCCGAAGTTGCGGTGGTAGAAGTCGAAGCCCTGCTTGGTCTCGGTGAGGATGCGCTCGGCATCGAGGTGCTCCGCCAGGGAAGCGCGGCAGTAGACGCCCAGCGGCACTTCGAGCTTCTGCGCTGGGTTGCCCTCTGGGTGTTCGCTCAGTTCGCCGGTCCAGGTGTCGGTGACCTCGTAGTAGGAGCCAGCGCACAGGGCGACCAGGTAGGTGGACAGCGGGTAATCGATCTCAGTGGACCAAGTCTGGGCGCCGTTTGCGCCCGCCGTGGTCTGGGTGGGGCCGTTCGTGATGACGGTCCAGTCAGCTGGGGCATCGAAAGCCAGCGAGTAGGTGGCCTTCATGTTGGGCTGGTCGAAGCAGGCGAACACGCGCTTGGCGTCGGCGGTCTCGAACTGGGTGTAGAGGTAAACCTTCTCATCTGCTGGGTCTACGAAGCGGTGCAGACCCTCGCCGGTGTGGGAGTAAGGAATCTTGGCTACGACCTTGAGCTCGTAGTCAGCCACCTGTAGGCCCGAAAGGGGAACGCCGAACTTGGCCTCATAGGCGTTGGTGGGCAGGGGAGCACCGTTGAGGCGGAGCTCGAGGAGTTCCTCACCGCGCAAGTCGATGAAGGTGGATCCCGCTTGCTTGACGTGGAAAGACACCACGGTGGTGGAGATAAAGTGCGTCTCCGAATCCGTGAGGTCTAGGTGAACGTCGTAGTGCTTCACGTCAATCATCTGCGAGCGGGCGTTTGCCTCCTCGCGGGTGAGGTTGATCGAGGTCATTGGGTGTGCTCCTCTGCTTGGTGAATAAGTTTCTGCATCAACCTTAGTCGTGCGCCTAGGGTGGGAAATCGTCAATTACCAATGAATTTTTGTTTGAAGGAGTCAGCATGGCTGAAACCGTGAAGTTTTGGTTCGATTGCACGTGCCCGTTTGCGTGGGCGACCTCCCGCTGGATTAAGGAAGTAGAAAAGGTCCGCGACATCGAGGTCACCTTCGAACCCATGTCGCTGTCCGTGCTGAACGACGGCCGCGATCTTGATCCCGGCTACATGGAAATGATGAAGGCTAACTGGGGCCCTGCCCGCGTTGCCGCAAAGGTGGCGATTGAGGCCCCAGAGAAGGTCGATGCTTATTACACCGCGATGGGCACCCTCATCCACGGCAAGGGCCAGGGTGGCAAGAAGGGTTACGGCGCCTACGACGAGCTCATTGCGCAGGCGCTTTCCGACGCTGGCTTGCCCACCGAGTTCGCTTCCGTTGCGAACACCGAGGAAGTGGACGAGCAGCTGCGTGCTTTCCACAACGCCGGTATTTCTGAGGTCGGCGACGAAGTGGGAACCCCAGTGGTCAAGCTTGGCGATACCGCTTTCTTCGGCCCAGTTATCACCCGCATCCCAGAGGGCGAGGAAGCCGGCGAGATCTTCGACGCTGCTGTCCGCCTGGCGCAGTACCCTTACTTCTTCGAGATTAAGCGCACCCGCACCGAGTCCCCGCAGGTAATTGAAGATTAATTCCTGGCCTTGGACTCTTGGGCCGGCTTGAGGCTGGCCCACGCAGTGAAGGACAACACTGCTGAGAAGACCGTGACGAATGGGATGAAAAAGCTCAGCAGGGCAAAGCCCCCGGCACCCACCATGAGGTTCCGGGGCTTCGTGCTGTCTGTGCTCATTGCCGTGACCAGTGCCAGAGCGGCCATGACAAAGGGGGCGATGCGTGAGACGACGATCATGGCAGCGCGCGCAGTCTCCGGCGAGACGTTGAGCGAATCGAGGCGCTCCTGGAACAAGAAGGTCCACAGGACCTCGACCAAGACCAAGACGGTAAAGGCCAAGCCGATGACGAAGTAACGCTTGCCGGTGCGGGAAGGCTCGTTGAGGTGCAGATACGTGATGGAGAGGAACAACAGCACCAGCAACGTGGCTATGGGCGCCACCATGCCTGCGATGTTGATGATGGGCAGCGTCATCTGCGCGGAGTATTCCTCCCACGCTGAGTGCGCCCAGGTAGCCCACGACGCCGCGCCAATCAGTGCGGTAATTCCCACCCGGAGGTCACGGTGCGCGGGGAAGCAGTAGAACGCTCCGAGCACGATGTGGGTGAGGGTAATCAGGATAGTGCCCACGAACGGCCCCACAAAGGGCGGAAGAATGATCGGAAAAATCGCTAGCAAGAACACGCTGGCGATGAAGATGCTAATTACTAGTTGGGTGGCGAAGCGTTCATTCATGGGGGCGCTGCCACCTTTCATCTGAGGTATCCCCGGAGGCATCTCTTAACGGGGGGTTGATTATTGCTAGAACGTCGATCATAGCAACAGGGTTGCTCGCGAGACTGTAGTATCTGGGGCATGCGCGTTTATCTAGGAGCAGACCATGCAGGTTTCGAGACGAAGAATGTCATCGCCGAACACCTGAAGAAGCAGGGCCACGACGTTATCGATTGTGGCGCACACGTTTATGACGCTGAGGATGACTACCCAGCATTTTGCATCGAGGCAGCACTGCGTACTGTCAACGACCCAGGCTCCCTCGGCATTGTCCTTGGTGGCTCTGGCAACGGTGAGCAGATTGCAGCGAACAAGGTAAAGGGCGCTCGTTGCGCTTTGGCGTGGTCCCCAGAGACCGCCCGCCTGGCTCGCGAGCACAACAATGCACAGCTCATCGGCATTGGCGGCCGTATGCACTCTGAGGAAGAGGCGCTCGCTATTGTCGACGCCTTCCTTGACCAAGAGTGGTCCGCTGCTGAGCGCCACCAGCGCCGCATCGATATCCTTGCAGAGTACGAGCGCACTGAGATTCCACCGGAGATTCCGGAGGTTTAAGAGCCCTTTAACTTCGCCGCACTTAAGAGAAAAGCGTTCCCTAAACCATTGTGGTTGGGGAACGCTTTTTGCGTTTAGCGCGTCCTACTTGACGTGGAACTCGTTCGGGTGCGGACCGCCGCGGCCTTCCTCGCCCAAGTCGAGGTCGGTGATTGCCGCCATCTCGTCCTCGGTCAGTTCGAAGCCGAAGACATCGAAGTTCTGCGCAATGCGCTCCGGGTTGGCGGACTTGGGGAACACAATGACGCCGTTTTGCAGGTGCCAACGGATGATGACCTGGGCAGGGGAGACGCCGTATTTCTCAGCAGGCTCGGTAACTGCGTCGACCTCGAAGAGGTCCGTCTGGCCCTGGCCCAATGGGCCCCAAGCCTCGATCTTTACGCCGTGGGCGCGGAAGGCGTCCAGCTCGCGCCAACGCTGCAGGTAAGGGTGCAATTCTACTTGGTTTACCACAGGGGTGACGGAGGTGTGGGTTTCTAGCTGCTCGAGGTGCTCCAGCTCGAAGTTGGAGACACCAATGGACTTGGCCTTGCCGGCCTTCTGCAGCTCAATCATCTGCTTCCATGCCTCGACGTAGTTGCCGTCTTCCGGGCATGGCCAGTGGATGAGGTAGAGGTCCACGTAGTCGAGGCCTAGCTTCTTCAAAGACTCGTCGAGTGCAGCCGCGGCGTTGGTCTGGCTGTCATTCCACAACTTGGTGGTGATGAAAAGCTCCTCGCGCGGGATGCCAGAGCTGGCGATTGCGCGGCCTACGCCTTCCTCGTTGCCGTAGACGGCAGCGGTGTCGATGTGGCGGTAGCCCACGCGCAGTGCCTCAGCGACGAGTTCCTCGGTCTTGTCTGGGTCGACTTTGAATACGCCGTAGCCCAGCTGCGGGATCTTCTTGCCGTCGTGCAGTTCAATCATTGGTACAGTCATGCGGCCCAGACTACGTGCATTTGCCACGGCTTGGCAGACACCGCCGAATAAACACGGTTTATCCACGGGAAAAGCCCCTGACCATGTGGTCAGAGGCTCCTCATGAATCCAGTAACAAGGCGTTAAAGCGGCATCTAGAAGTCGAAATCGAAGTCGAAGAGTCCGCCGCCGTCGCCACCATCGTCGCCACCGAAGAGGCCGTCGAAGAGTCCGCCGCCGTCACCGTCGCCGCCCATGTCGCCGCCGGCATCTCCCATGTCGCCGCCCATGTCACCGCCGAAGTCGCCGCTTTCAGCTGCAGCAGCGGAGTAACCGATGCCCGACATTCCAGCGAACATAGCGTTGAACATCATGGAGTAACCCACCATCCAGACACCGGTGCTAAGGGCATCGGCCCACCAAGGGCGGGAGTACCAACCGGCCGGAACCGGGCGACCCGCGACCATGCCACCTGGGTAGTAGTTAGGAGTCTCGTTGGATGCATAAGGCGAGGCAGTAAGGGTCTCGCCATTTGCTTCAACGGTGCGGCGCTCGGTGACCTTACCGGCCTGGCGCTGACCCTCTAGTGGCGGCAGCTCGGGGCCGGGGTTCATGCCCATGATTTCGCGTGCAGCGTTGACGTAGTGCATGCCCTCGAGCGCAGACTCGCGGGCCAGGTTTGCCTGTTTAACAGTGGTGGCTTGCGAAATTGCTGAGTTCGCAGCGGTAAAACGCTCGGATGCGTCGGCCATGGCCTGCATCGATGCAGTGTCGGTTCCGGAAATCTGCATCACCTGGCCGCCAAGGCGCTCGGTCCAGCGGCGGGCATCGGCGAGAGCATCATCAAACTTCTGTGCTTCGAGCTCAGCCTGCTTCTTCTTATTGCCGCGGGAGGCCAAGTATGCAGCGCCGCCGCCGAGGACGATGATTACGAGGAGTAATGACACTTAAACTCACTTCCGATTTCTAAAGACTAAATTTCGCACTTACCGACACAACGCTACCGCCTCGCAATTAGTTCCCCGCCAGATCTGCCAAAATCCGCGCTTAATCTGTGGAGTTGGGTGCACCGAAGCCAGCCGCGGGGCGCCGATTAGTGGCCCCAGTTTCCTATTCTCGGCCGCGGTGCGCTAAAGTAGTCCGCAGGTCAAACATCGCAGGATGTAGGACTGTGGGAATGTCGTATAGTGGCTAATACCTCAGCCTTCCAAGCTGAAGACGCGGGTTCGATTCCCGTCATTCCCTCCAAGTTTCACCGCTCGGCCTTTCTCGAGGCTCGGGCGGTTTCTGTGTTCTGGGGGAGGGGCTGGCGCCTGGCTGCTGGGGCGGCTGGATGCCCAGACCCTAAAGGTCCCTCTCCAAAGGTACTTTTACGAGTACCTGCCGTTGCATGGCAGGGCTTTATGGTCCCTTTACCCCACAAAGGGACCAAACGAATGGGACCAAACCAAAGGGACCACTTTGCGCCGCGTCGAGTATTGCCGCTACGGCGACATTGTCTGCAATCAATCGCCGGGAATTGCACACCTCATTTACGCCTCTCCAGGCTCGCAAGAAACGGCTTAAGGCAAGCAAGTTGCGGACGTATTCGCGGCACAAATTAAGGCCCAATAAACTGGGAAAACTCGCTTAAGTGGGGGTCGGTGTTAGGTCAATTAGCGATATGCCGGTACACTAACCCCAGTAAGCAACGCAGCCACGGCGAAAAGCATGAAATGTTTGGAGACCGTGGAGGCCTACATACGGGGCGTGGCGCAGTTTGGTAGCGCACCTGCTTTGGGAGCAGGGGGTCGCAGGTTCAAATCCTGTCGCCCCGACGTATGGGGGTCTGGAAATACCCTTAAGAGTATTTTCAGACCCCTTATTTACATTCTGAACCAATTAATGCCAGGAGAGTTTCTCGTGAAGACCACCGTAGACAAGCTGAGCGATACCCGCGTCAAGCTCACCGTCAACGTTCCGTTCGCTGAGCTGGACAAGGAAATCGACCAGGCCTACGCGGCGATCGCGCAGCAGGTATCTATCCCGGGTTTCCGCAAAGGCAAGGCTCCGCGCCAGCTTATCGACGCCCGCTTCGGCCGCGGCCCGATTCTCGAGCAGGTTGTCAACGACATGCTGCCAACCCGCTATGAGCAGGCAGTTCAGGAGAACGAGCTCAACGTTATTGGTCAGCCAGATGTTGACATCTCCAAGATCGAGGACAACGACTTCGTCGAGTTCACCGCTGAGGTTGATGTTCGCCCAGAGATCGCGGTTCCGGACTTCTCCAAGCTCTCCGTTACCGTTCCAGCTATCGAGGCTAAGGACGAGGACGTCGACAAGGCTCTTGAGGACCTGGCTTCCCGCTTCGGTGAGCTCAAGGACACCAAGCGCAAGATGAAGACCGGCGACTTCGCCATTATCGACATCGTCGCTGAAATCGACGGCACCAAGCTGGACGAGGCTTCCTACGAGAGCATGTCCTACCAGATTGGTGACGACGACCTCATCAAGGGCCTCGACACCGCACTGCGCGGCATGAAGACCGACGAGGACACCGAGTTCACCTCCACCATCCAGTCCGGCGAGCACGCTGGCGAGGAAGCAACCATCAAGGTTCACGTTCAGCAGACCAAGGAGCGCAAGCTTCCGGATCTGGATGACGAGTTCGCACAGATGGCTTCCGAGTTCGACACCATGGACGAGCTGCGCGAGTCCACCAAGACCCGCGTTGAGGAGTCCAAGAAGGCTGAGCAGGCTGCCAACATCCGCGACGAGGTTTTGAAGGCTGCCCTCGAGGGCACCGAGTTCGAGCTTCCGACCGCTGTGGTTGACGAGCAGGTTCACGCACAGCTCCACCAGATCCTGGGCCAGCTGGCACACGACGAGAAGGCTCTCGCCCAGCTGCTCGAGGCACAGGGCACCACCCGCGAGGACTTCGATAAGGAAGCTCGCGAGTCCGCTGAAGAGTCCGTCCGCACCCAGCTCTTCCTGGATGCTGTTGCAGACGAGGAGCAGCCTGAGGTCTCCCAGCAGGAGCTGACCGACCATATCCTGTTCACCGCTCAGTCCTACGGCATGGACCCGAACCAGTTCATCCAGCAGCTGCAGTCCAACGGCCAGATTGCTAACCTCTTCTCCGACGTCCGCCGTGGCAAGGCTCTTGCAGCCGCTATCTGCCGCGTTGACGTGAAGGACGAAGACGGCAACAAGGTTGACGTTGAGCAGTACTTCGGTGAGATCGAAGAAGAGGGCGCTGAAGATGCTACCGAGGAGAAGTAGTTTTCTTTCGTAGCGAGCGGTTTCTAGCGCACTAGCAAACCCCGGATTCATTCATGAATCCGGGGTTTGCCTGATCGTGAACGCCCTCTAGAGATGTGCTGTGATGTCTAGTGACTTCTTGGACTCGGAGTCC
>NZ_KV788330.1:0-75886 GCF_001807215.1 Corynebacterium sp. HMSC05D08
CGGAACACCGGTACCCAAAACCCGCATCTGACAGTTTGGGCGTATCAATAGCCGTGTTCGGTTTGCATCATTTCCTCTGCTTATTTTGTCGCTGGGATCGACGTACGAATTACAACATTTATGGGTGGAGGAAATGATGGGCTACTAAAGGTAAATTCGAAACGAATTCCCTTGGTTTTCCAGTCAGAGGATCGATGAACTCGATGCGTGTCGCGGTGAGATGCATTGGTACGCGCATGTCTTCGGCGTCGGCGGGGAAGGTAACCGGGTAGACGGGGTCGCCAAGGATCGGCACACCGGCCTCCCACATATGTAGGCGAAGCTGGTGCGTCTTTCCGGTCTTCGGCTTGAGCGTGTACTTAGCCAAAGGCGGCTGCGGACCGTGAATAGCTTCGTAGGGTTCGTTATCCACGGGGTTAACGCCGGCAACCTCAGTGAAAGCATTTGGTTCGCCCGCTACCAGCCTGCCCTGGATCTCACCCGGGGTTTTCTCAATGCGTGACTCCCACATGGCGCCGATGGGGACGTCGGAAAGCGGGGCGATAGCCTCGTAAGTCTTGTGGACTCGTCGTTCCGCAAACAGTGTTTGGTAGGCGCCACGAATTTCTTTGGTCTTTGTAAACACGAGGATTCCTGACGTGAGCCGGTCTAGCCGATGCGCGGGCGACAGGTCATCGATGCCCGTGATGCGCCGCATCTGAACCGTCGCGGACTGCACGATGTGCTTGGCACGCGGCATCGTGGCCATGAAAGGTGGCTTGTCCACCACCAGCAAATGCTTGTCTTCAAACAGGATCGGAATGTCGTAAGGTACCGGCTCCTCCGGTGCAGGGATCCTATAGAAGAAGACGTCCTGGTCCTTGGTGAGCAGGGTCTCTGGTTTCAGCACTGTTTGATCGCGCAAGACCACTTCGCCTGCGTCGAAGCGTGCTTGGAGCGCCGCCGCGTTGTCGTCTGGGTGCCGGTGGCGTTGAGTCTGAATGAGGTGCTCGAGAAAAGCCCAGGCTGAAATAGAGCCTTCCGGTACACGCGCACGGGTGGGGTTCAACCCATCTTTAATCGGCAACGGGCTGAAGCCTTTGCGCATATGTACTAGTCTGTTCTCCATGGATTTTGACTCTCTTCTTGCACCGGTAATTGAATTCTTCTCCACCGGCATTGGCGCTGTAATTGCCAAGGTCGCGGAGTTTATTTACAGCGTACTTTTCCCAGCTAACGCAGGCGCTGCAACAACTGCGGAGATTGGTTAATACGTACTACACTTGATGGTATAACCACCTGAAAGGAAAGAACATGGCCAAGGAAGACATTGTTGTTGTTGCCGTAGATGGTTCGGAAGCCTCCAAGAACGCTGTTCGTTGGGCAGCTAACACTGCCCTCAAGCGTGGTATTCCTCTCCGCATTGCCTCCAGCTACACGATGCCACAGTTCCTCTATGCAGAAGGCATGGTTCCCCCAAAGGAGCTCTTTGAGGATCTGCAGGCTGAAACCCTCGAGAAGATTGAAGAGGGTCGCGCGATTGCGCACGAGGTTGCTCCAGAGCTGAAGATCGGACACACCGTCGCAGAGGGTTCCCCGATTGATATGCTCCTGGAGATGTCCCAGGACGTCACCATGATTGTCATGGGTTCCCGCGGCATGGGTGGCCTCTCCGGCATGGTGATGGGTTCTGTTTCCGCTTCCGTGGTTTCCCACGCTGCCTGCCCGGTTGTTGTTGTCCGTGAGAACAACAACGTCACCGAGCTGAACAAGTACGGTCCGGTTGTTGTCGGTGTCGACGGTTCTGAGGTTTCCCAGAAGGCCACCGCGTACGCTTTCAAGGAAGCTGACGCTCGTGGCGCAGAGCTGATTGCGGTTCACACCTGGATGGACATGCAGGTTCAGGCTTCCCTCGCCGGACTGTCCGCAGCCCAGGCTGAGTGGGCAGAAGTCGAGAAGGAACAGGCGGAGCTGCTGACCGAGCGCATCGCTTCCTTCCAGGAGGAGTACCCGAACGTTCAGGTAAAGAAGCTCATCGCCCGCGACCGTCCGGTGCGTGCGCTTACCGACGCCTCCGATGGCGCCCAGCTGCTCGTCGTTGGTTCCCACGGACGTGGTGGCTTCAAGGGCATGCTGCTCGGATCTACCTCCCGTGCACTGCTGCAGTCGGCGCCTTGCCCAATGATGGTTGTGCGCCCAGACTCTGCTTAATAGCTGGCAACCAGCCGAATTGGCTGGCAATCTACTAACGATTGAGACACGATTTTAGGAGCGACCTGCGGAAAGACAGATCGCTCCTTTCTTTTTCCCAAAAATGCTGGAACCATGGTACTTGTAGCTGAAACAACTAATACTAAAAGGAGAGAATTGCTATGGGTATGGGTCTAGGATTCTTTGGTTCGATTATCGTCGGTATTATCGCTGGCTGGTTGGCTGAGAAGATCATGAAACGCGATCACGGCCTGCTGACTAACCTTATCGTCGGTGTACTTGGCGGCCTCTTGGGCGCAGGCATTATGTCCTTCTTCGGTTCGAGCTCCCCGAATGGCTGGATCATGATGATCGTCGTCGCCACCTTGGGTGCTTGTTTGCTTCTGTGGATTGTTGGTCTCGTTACCAAGAAGTCGGCGAAGTAGATCCGAATCTAATTCGCAAACATACCGGTTTGTCTATATTGTGTAGATGAACCGGTTTCGTCGTTTTAGGAGAGGATATGCCAGAAAAGAAGTCGCGCAGGAATCGTCCGAGCCCGCGCAGCCGACTCCTCGAGTCCGCGACCAATCTCTTTACCACTGAGGGCATTCGTGTCATCGGCATCGACCGCATTCTCCGCGAAGCTGACGTGGCCAAAGCATCCCTTTACTCCCTCTTCGGCTCAAAAGACGCCCTCGTCATTGCGTACGTAGAGTCCCTCGATGAGAAGTACCGAGCTGACTGGGAAGCGCGCACTGAGGGGCTTACGGATCCGCACCAGAAGGTGCTTGCGTTCTTTGATAAGGCAATCGAAGAACAGCCCGATATGGAATTCCGCGGCTCGCACTTCCTCAACGCAGCGGGCGAATACCCGCGCCCCGAAACCGATGCTGAACGGGGAATCGTCGCAGCCTGTATGGAGCACCGCAATTGGATGCACTCCACTATGACGGCACTTCTGACTGCGAAGAATGGCTATCCCTCGGCAACACAGGCTAGCCAGCTGCTTATTTTCCTAGATGGCGGCATGGCGGGTGCTAGGCTTACCCGCGAACTATCGCCTCTTAAGACGGCGCGAGAACTCGCTATTCAGCTTCTTTCTGCGCCGCCTGCTGACTATTCAATCTAATTTGCTTGCGCGCCTCGCCCAGGATCTGGGCGTGGTGCTTGCGCTTTGCACGTAGGTCTTCCTTGCTGAGTCCCTCGGGATTATTATTCTTTTTGGTGTCCTTGTTGCGCCAGGCGCGGAAGCTATCACGCCGCAGCTGTGTCACGGCGTCGGTAAGCGGGTAACGGCGGTACATGATGTATTCGTAGACCAAAGTTTGGACCAGTGTGTAGAGATAGGTCCAAGCCCAATAGAAGATGATGGCGACAGGGATTGGTCCGCTCATTGCTGCGCTCCACAGTATCCATGGCATCAAAATGATCATCGAGAACATGAACCAGAACATGCGTCGTGGCACTTTCTCATCGAACTGCAAGGTGAGGAAGCTGCGGTATTGGGTGATGATCATGTTAAGAATGGTGAAGCCGATGGCCAGTACCAGGATGGGAACTACGAGATCACGGTGGTCACGGGCAAAGTCCGTAATCGGCACGCCGTTGAGTAGCGCAGCGCGAAATGACGTGACATCGCCAGGTGTGAGCAGGCCGACGTGGTCCACTTGCCCGATGCGCGAGGTACGCAGCACAACTTGGTAGAGGCCGAGGAAGAAGGGCACAATGATGAAAACAGGTAGACAGCCCACGAGCGGGTTGTACTTATAGCGCTCGTGTAGTTCTTTTTGATCCTGTAAGGCTGCGACAGCCTCCTCTACCGTGGTTGCGGCGTCAAGCCTAGCTTTAATTGCATTGGCTTCGGGGCGCATCAAAGCACTTATGCGACCTGAGCGAACGGACAGCCAGTTCAGTGGTGCGATGAAGCTGCGAACAGTAAGAACGAGGAATACGATCGCCACGAGCCATGCCATAGATTCATCAAGAAAAGAGGCAAAGAGCAGGTGCCATAGTTTCAAGATGCCGGAAACGGGGTACATGAAAACTTCGAGCATGATTGTCCTTTGCGATCCATGGATAGGGCACTATTACTGTACAGCGGTTAAGGTAATTCCATGACTAAGACCAGAGTGAGCACTGTCATCGGTGAGCTGATGCTGACTGCTGGCTTGATCTTGCTGCTTTTTTCCTTCTATGAGGCCTATTGGACCAATCTAGAGTCCGGGAAGTTGCAGGACAAAGCCAATGAGAAGCTCGATACTCAGTGGCACAACCCTCGCGGTCAACTAAAGCCCGAGCTTGGCGAGGCTTTTGCGCGTATGTATATTCCGACCTTCGGGTCCGATTTCCATTTTGCCATCCTGGAAGGCACGGAAGATGAAGACCTCTTACGCGGACCTGGACATTATGCCGACACCCAGATGCCAGGCGAGTTAGGAAATTTTGGTGTGGCAGGTCACCGCGTGGGTAAAGGCGCGCCTTTCAACGATTTGGGCAATCTTGAGACCTGCGACGCCATTGTGATTGAGACCCAAACAGAATGGATTACCTATCGCGTCATGCCAATCGATGGCGCGCAGGCCGATTGTTTTACCCCGGAACAGCAGGCTAAGCCCGAATACCAGGGCATCAATGGCCGCCACATAACGCTGCCCAATGATGGTGCCGTAATTAACCCCATCCCAGGGATGGATACGCCAGTGGAGCAGGCATCAGAGGCCTTGCTCACCCTAACCACTTGCCACCCGCAGTTTTCGAATGCAGAACGCATGATCGTCCACGCGATGGAAGTCGGGCACGAGCCGAAGGTAAAGGGACAGACCCCGGCCGTTCTGGAGGAGAATTAAATGTATCGCGCACTTTGGAATCTTTTGCCAGGCCCCACAGTGGTCAGGGTAATACTCGCGATTGTGATTGCGGTTGGAGTGTTCTTCCTTCTTATGGAAGTTGTTTTCCCGTGGGTCTCGGTGATGATGCCGTATAACGACGTCGCAGTCTAACGTCGCTTCAACCCCTGAGGGTTTAGAGTGCCAAGTTCTTAATCGTTTCCTTGGTAATAAGCTCCGCCTTCAAGGTCTGCGCCTGGTTGGACCAGACGAGCACGGCCTTGTTGTCCTTTTGTACCGCGAAGACCGAGTAGGAATCCTCGAAGACACCACGTCCGCCGGACCAGCCATCGAATTCTGCAGGCTCTGTGGAGTCAACGGGCGCTGCCCAGTCAACCACCGCACGAGCTTCTTCTACCGAGGGCATTTCGCGGACGATGACTGTGGCCTGTGGTTCCTCTGGGTAGGACCAGAAGATGCAAGCGGGCGTCTTAAAGCGCTGATCGACGGCCACTCGGGTCATTCTCTGGCCGTTGGTATCGGCAACCCACTGGGAGTCCAGGTAAGGGCAATCCTGATCGGCGCTGGCCTCTGCGGTGGCGTCGATGGGCAAACCGTCGTTGGGTAGTGCCGCGGCGGTGGGGGAGGCGTCGTCAGGCGCTGCCGAAAGTTCGGGGGAAGATAAGCCTTGGGAATCGCAGGCAGATAGGGCGAGCGTGACGACCATGAGGGAGGACAGTAGGCTTTTTCGCATGATGTCCACAATAGATCAGCGCTCGCCAGATACGGAGGCCTTGCGCAACGGCATCCATATTCTTACTGCAACGTTGCTTATCGTTGCGATTTTTACCACCGTGCGTTTGCCGCTGTGGCAGGCAGTCATCAACCTGTTGTTGTTGACCGCTTTTGCAGTGGTTTACTTCGCGGGTTCCGTCTACGTGGAGCAGTGGCCGCGTGGGGCGCGGTACCTGTGGCTCGTCATTCTGACGGTGGTGTGGCTGGCGGACATGTTCGTAGCTCCGGCAGCTATCTACTTGGTCTTCGCCCTTTTCTTCCTCTACCTTTACGTGCTCGACTTGTATGCGGGTGTGGTCTGCGTAGTTATCGCGACGATCATTTCCGTTACGGTGCAGATTCCTGGGGGTCTGACCTTCGGTGGCGTTATGGGCCCAGCGGTCTCTGCACTGGTGACCGTGGCGATCTATTATGCGTTTCGTGCCTTGTCCCTGATGAACCGTGAGCTGATTGAGACCCGCTCTCAGCTGGCAGAGTCAGAAAGGGAGAGCGGAATGATTGCTGAACGCCAGCGCATTGCGCACGAAATCCACGATACTCTCGCCCAAGGCCTGTCCTCCATCCAAATGCTGCTGCACGCAGCGGATCGAGATCTCGACACAGAAGACGTGCCGCGCGCCAAAGAGCGTATCGAACTTGCACGCCGCACCGCAGCAGATAACCTGCATGAAGCGCGCGCCATGATTGCAGCACTCCAGCCGCCAGCGCTTGCTGAGGCCTCCCTGGAAGGGGCGCTCACGCGCATGGCGGAGAACTTCGCTGCCACGAGCGGGCTTGACGTTGAAGTCGACTCTGAGGGCGACGTGCTCAAATTGCCGATGAAGGTCGAGGCTGCCCTCTTGCGCATCGCGCAGGGAGCGGTGGGCAACGTGGTCAAACATTCGGAGGCAACACGTGCGCGCATTACCGTAACTTACGCGCCGGGTGAAGTGCGCGTGGACGTAGTCGATAACGGGCACGGTTTTGACGTAACGGCAGTACAGAACAAACCGGCGGGGTTGGGGCACATTGGGCTCTCGGCGATGCGCCGACGCGCGGAGGAGCTCGGCGGCGAAGTGATCATTGAGTCCACCCCGGGGTCAGGTACCGCGGTGTCAGTTAGTATGCCCTTAAATAACCCTGTAAATTAAACTTTTGGATGATTTTCTCAACCACTTTAGGAGGAAGAGCACGTGATTAGGGTCTTGCTGGCAGATGACCACGAGATCGTTCGCCTCGGGCTGCGATCTGTGCTCGAAGGCGCAGAGGACATTGAGGTTGTCGGCGAGGTAGCAACGGCGGAGGCTGCGGTTTCCGCGGCGCAGGCCGGCGGTATCGACGTGATCTTGATGGATCTTCGTTTTGGCGCAGGAATCGAGGGCACGCGCGTGATGGGTGGCGCTGAGGCAACCGCGGCCATTCGCTCCTCGATGAGCACTCCACCAAAGGTCCTGGTGGTAACAAACTATGACACGGATGCAGATATCCTCGGCGCCATCGAAGCAGGCGCTGTGGGATACCTGCTGAAGGATGCGCCGCCGCACGAGCTGCTGGCTGCCGTGCACTCGGCCGCGGATGGTGACTCTGCGCTTTCGCCGATTGTGGCGGACCGTCTCATGACGCGTGTGCGCACCCCTCGTACCTCGTTGACTCCACGCGAGCTAGAGGTACTCAAGCTCGTGGCCGCGGGCGCGTCAAATCGCGAGATTGGACAGGACCTTATGCTTTCGGAAGCCACGGTGAAGTCGCACCTGGTACATATTTACGACAAGCTGGGGGTGCGCTCCCGTACTTCTGCTGTAGCAGCAGCCCGCGAACAAGGCGTTCTTTAGAAGGGGCTTTTGTCGGAACTTAGTCCTGTAAACGCTTCTGGATTTCAGCAGTGATGTTATCGATCTCGCCCTCGATGGTCTTGTGAACACGGCGGCGCTGCTGATCGGTCATGAACTCAGCGTTATCGATGGAGGCTTCCACCTCGGTCAGGCGCTCCTTGATGTCGCGCTTAAAGCCAGCCGGAAGGTTGGATTCCTTAAGGGAGTTACGGATACCTGTGGTGCGTGCCTTCAGGGAAGCTCCATGGCCGGAGAAGGAAGCGAGCTGGTCAGTAGTCAGGCCTGCCTTTTTGGCACGGTTGGCCTCCAGCTGGCCTTGAGCGGCTACGACGCCGCGGTAAATGAGCGGCAGGAGCAGCGGCGCAGCGGTTCGCAATGCGCCTGCGTAGCGCTTGACATTGTTCTTGTTTAGACGGCCATTCTTGAGCTTATCCAGCTCCAGCTGTGCCATCTTCTTTTCATGCTTGCGGCGCTTCTTTAACCCCTTTTCCTCGGACTTGATGAGTGCCTTCTCTTGCTTTGCCAGCAGCTTCTGCTGGCGCTTCTGTGCCTTGGAGGCTTCCTTAACTTCCGCCTTTACGCGGGTTTTAGCTGCTTTGAGCTCCGCGCGTGCTTCGCGGCGGGCCTTCTTAATCTTCTTAATAATGCTCATTTTCATCCTTTGCTTTTTGTCTGGGTTCAACTTTACCTTGCTGTTCTATTAAGCTCACCCGTTGTGAAGGATGTGCTTGGTGCTGCGGACCTCGTGGGGTGTCGTTATAGGCTCGTGCAGCGGCGTGCCCACCCGGAGATTCCGCGCACGCATGCTTCGCTGGCTAGGGCCGAGCGGCATGCTGCGGCTGTCGACGCAGCCTTGGCGAATTTGCCGGTTAAGGCACCCGGGCGTTTCCGACGCATCGATATTGAAGGGGATGAGTGGGAACGCTCCATGGCCACGCTGGAGGCGCTGGCTTATGGCTACACGCACATCACTAATGCCGTCTTTGCCACCGATGAATGGAAGGTGGAGGTAGATCTTCTCCTGCAAGAGGGCGAAAAGTACACACCAGTTATCGTGTCGAATCACCGCGTCGCTCGGCGCAATGAGAGGGCACGCACTCTGGCGGTGCCGACTCATCGCATCGGTTTGAGCGAGCCGCTTGAGATGCCGTATAGGATTCGCCACCATGCCGTGGATGGTTACCGGCTGGCATTTGCGGCGCTGGCGCTGGAGGAGTTGGGCTTGAACTCTGGCCGGGGCGGCGCGATAGGGCAGGATCGCTCCCAAGCCTTTTTTACTGACACGTCCCGTTACAACGTTGAGGGTGCGCTAGCGCAGCCTCTGCCGACGGGGCCGCGTCGGGTAAAAGAATGTGCGACGTGCCGTTTCTGGCAGCTTTGCGAGCCTGAGTTGGTAGAGCGCGATGATATCTCGTTGTTCTTGCCGGGCGATCGTGCGAACCCATACCGGGAGCGCGGCATTGAGACAGTGCAGGCGCTTATCGATGCTCACCTTGGCGAACCCTCTCAGTTGGCCCAGGCCTGGCGGGAAGGGCAGCCGCTGCTGCGGCGCGCGGCGGCGTCGCCAAGCGTGGGCATCGAAGTGCCCCGTGCCGACGTGGAAGTAGACGTGGACATGGAGGCCTATCTCGACCAAGGCGCCTATCTCTGGGGTGCTTGGTACCAGGGCGAGTATCGCGCATTCGTGACGTGGGAGCCGCTCGGTGGCAGAGCTGAGGCGGCAAACTTTGAGGAATTCTGGTCCTGGCTCATGGGCCTGCGCGCGGAAGCACACGCTGCGGGTAAGACCTTTGCTGCGTATTGCTACTCGGCGCACGGGGAGAACCACTGGATGCGGATGTCAGCGAAGCGCTTTGGCAGACCTGCCCTGGCGGAGGTGGAGGAATTCATCTCTTCGGGCGAGTGGGTCGATATGTTTGTGCATGTCAAGCGTAATTTCGCGGGCCCTTATGGCCTGGGGCTGAAGACGGTGGCGCCGCTGGCCGGATTTGAGTGGCCGGAGGACTTCGACGGCGAGGAATCCGTCAACGCAAGGCGCGAAGCTTTGGCCGGTGATCTTAAAGTTCGCCAGCAGATCCTTGACTACAACGCAGGCGATGTACAAGCCACCCGCGCAATCCGCGAGTTCATGAGCGCCGGCGCGCCAGGCGTGCCCAATCTTGGAGCTATTTCCGTCCCCTAGGCCTTAGACCTTTTACCTTGACGGTGAGCCCTGTCTGGCCCACCGACGACAGTGAATACGACTCTGACTACGAGCCCGAGACTGGTACGGGCTTTTAGAGGAGCAGAAGCGGGGCCAAGATGACGAGGCCAAGTGCGACCTGCTCCCAGGGGACAGTGGTCTCTGGGGCTGGACCCTCGGCCTTTTTCTGTAGAACGGCTTTTTGCGCCTTCACGGCCCGGACGATGAAGATGGGGTAGACCGCGAGCGAGCCGAGACACAGCAGCGCTGCCAGAATCATGGCCCACGAGCTGGAGGTACCCATCCAGATGGCCACGCCGCCATTGATGAAAGTCGCGCGCAGCAAGCCCGCGCGGTTAAGCTCACGCAGGCCAGCGCGGGTAGCAGCGGGTCCGCCGCCCATCGTGGTGGGCAGCAGGTAGCTCATCACACCGAACAACAACTGCGCGGCGAAGCCAATCACCAAAGCTAGCGTTGGGATAGCCGGCTCAGAACTAAAGAAGTGCTGCACCGTATAATAGGTCAGCGCGCCCACCAACCAAAAGGCGGCAGCCAGTATGGAGACAGACGGGTAGTTGATGCGCCCGCGCGGATCTTTGGCCACAGTGAGGACATTGCCTACCCAGCCCTCGAGGCTAAGTATCCAGCCCAGGCAATAGACGATGAGTCCGGCTTCAGGGTGGTTCACAATCGTGCCCAACAGGGTGACCACAACGCCCACCGCCAGCAGCGTGAAGCTCGAGCGCATCCGCTTGTTGACGCCCTTGGTGCGCCAGATGGAGGGGAACAAGATGGTCAGCGAACCTGCGGCTGCCAGCCCAACGAAACCGCCAACGTTGGCGGTGACGTGCGCGATGAGTAGGCGTGGATGTGCCGGATAAACCGAAAGTAACGCGCCCAGAGTAGCGCCCACCGCCAAGAAGAATGCCGAGGCTACATAGGCCGCAATCACCGGACGGAAGCGCTTGTCCTTTGCCTCACGCCATTGCCCAAAGAGGGAAACTCCATGCCAGGCCACCATTGCGGCAACAATCGTGGCGCCCACCTGCGTCAGAATCCAGTGCTGCTCCCAAGCCTTGTGGAGGAGCTGGCCGATGAGGACCAAGACAATGCCCGCATTGAGCATATAGATGCGGTAGAGCTGGCGCGGCCGGGCGGAATCAGGAAGGCGTGCTTGGACGAACTTCTCAGTCAGGTGTTGCGACCACACCACGATGGAATTGGTCAGGATGCCCAGCGTAAACAGGTGAATGAGCACCCATCGGGCGTTAGGGGTGAAAGTATGGAGCGCACCCACGATGATGAAGACCATCATCCATATAGTCACGGGACGAGAAGCCCGTCGATGCCACGTGCGTGCTGACCACTTATCCATAAAACACGAGTTTATTCGTTTTTTCTCAAGGTCAAAGTCAGCACAGTAAGTGCCACCGCGAGCCCCGTATAGACTACGACGAAGCCGGCCCAGGGGAGGGCGTCGAAAAGCAGCCCTGCCACCGCGCCCACCACGGAAGAGCCGAAGTAATAACAAAACACGTACATGCTTGAAGCCTCAGCGCGGTCGTGCGTGGCAAGGTGGCCCACCCAACCTGAAGCCGTGGAGTGCGCTGCGAAGAATCCCACCGTCAGTGCCACGATTCCTACCAACACCACCGGCAGCGGGCCAGCGCATAGCGCGATGCCCACCGTGAAAAGTAGCGACGAGGCGAACAACGTCTTGCCATGACCAATCTGCTGCACCAACTTGCCCGCGCGTGCTGAGGACCACGTGCCGGTGAGGTAGAAGAGGAACACCGAACCCGCCAACGCCGGGGCGAGACCGAAATGCTCAATGAGCCTAAATCCCAAGAAGTTATACATGGACACGAAGGTGCCCATCGCCAAAAATGCGACTAGGAACAGGGGCGCGAGCTGGCGATTATGCCAATGGGCGAAGATGGCGCGCAGTTCATTGCCCAAGCGGATGGACTTCGGCGTGAAGTTGCGCTGCGCAGGAAGCAGGATGATGCAGATCGCCGCGAAGAGCAGGGAGACGCAGGCAGAACCGAGTAGCGCCCAGCGCCAAGAACTAAATTCCAAAATTCCCGTGGGGATAAGACGCCCGCTAAGGCCCCCAATGGAGGTGCCGGCAATATAGAGACCCATCGCGCGGGCAAGATCCTTGGCGTCGAGTTCTTCCGAGAGCCAGGCCATTGCCGTGGCAGGTGCGCCAGCCATCACTGCACCTTGGAGGCCGCGCAACGCGATGAGCGTGGCGGCATTCGGGGCTAGTGGCACCACGAGCCCGAGCACCGTCGCTGCGATGGCGGAGATGATAAGCAGACGCCCGCGGCCGAAGCGCTCCGACAGGATCGAGGCGGGGACCACGCATACAGCCAGCGAACCGGTCGCTGCAGAAATCGTCAGCGCGGCTTGCGTGGAGCTTAGACCCATCTGGTCGACCAAGGTCGGCAGCATGGCCTGTGTGGTGTACAAACAGGAGAAGATTGCGAGGCCCACGAAGAGCATCGCGAGTGTGGCGCGCCGGGTTCTGGTCATGCATCTAGGATGCTCGCTTCCAAAGCATGTGTAAAATGTGTGAAACCATATATTTCCATGCATAACATGCATGGTCAGATGCGCATGGCGTGATACGCATGGCATAGCGAGCATGATTTTGCTCGGCAGGAAGAAACTACAGGAAGAATCCAAGCGATGAATCTCGAGGATGTGCGCGGAGTAGTCGCCGTGGCCGAGCAAGGCTTGGTGGGTGCTGCAGCTGATGACCTGGGGATCTCCCAATCGGCGTTGACTCGGCGTGTGCAGCGAATTGAGCAGCAGCTCGGGGCGAGCTTGTTCTCCCGCACAGGGCGGCGGCTGGTCCTCAACTCCCGCGGGGTGGCTTTTGTTCAATATGCGCGGACTATGCTCAGCGCGCAGACCGCCGCGCGCGATGCGGTGGCACGCCTTATGGATCCTGAGCGGGGAACCGTGCGCCTTGACTTCATGCATTCGTTGGGCACTTGGATGGTCCCTGACCTGGTCAAGGCCTATCGCGCCCAGCACCCGCACGTCGATATACGGCTACACCAAGGAGCCGCGCGTGAGCTCGTCGAGCGCGTGCTTGCCGGCGAGTCGGACCTCGCCCTTGTGGGCCCGCGTCCGGCAGGGGTGGCGCAGTCAGGCGAATCGGCACCCTCATCGAGCGTGACGGAAATCGGCTGGCACCAGATTGAGCTGCAGCGTCTCGGTCTCGCCGTGCCTGAGGGGCATTGGGCAGCGGGGCGGCAAAGCGTGGACATCGCTGATTTCCGCGATGAGCCATTCATCGGCATGTTGCCTGGCTATGGCACGCGCATGCTTCTCGATGCCCTCGCTACCAAAGCGGGATTCTCCCCGCGGCTGGTGTTCGAATCGATGGAGCTGACCACTGTGGCCGGGCTTGTCGACGCCGGACTCGGCACCGCACTGCTTCCCCTCGACGACCCTTATCTCCAAGCCCGCAACCTCATCCCGTTGGAGCCACCTGCCTTCCGCGAACTCGGCCTCGTGTGGCGCCCCGGCGATGACGCCCCGCCCGTGGAGCAGTTCCGCGACTTCATCGTGGCGCGCTCAGTCTGACGGCTTAAGGGACATTTGGCCCTTAAGCCGTCTGACTGGGGCAAGAAAAAGACCGCCCGGAGGCGGTCTTAACCAATGCAAGCTAACGCGTATGCGGCTTACTTGGAAGCTGCAGTGAAGCGCTCTGCAACGTCATCCCAGTTGAAGACGTTCCAGACAGCCTTGACGTAGTCAGCCTTAACGTTCTTGTACTGCAGGTAGAAAGCGTGCTCCCACATATCGAGCATGAGCAGCGGGGTGAAGTTGATGGAGGTGTTGCCCTGCTGATCGGTCAGCTGCTCAACGAGGAGGCGGCCAGCGATGTGGTCGTAGCCCAGGACAGCCCAGCCGGAGCCCTGCAGGCCAAGAGCCGCAGCGTTGAAGGCCTTCTGGAAAGCCTCGAAGGAACCGAAGTCACGGTTGATAGCCTCAGCCAGCTCGCCGGTTGGCTCGCCGCCACCGTTAGGGCCAAGGTTCTTCCAGAAGATGGAGTGGTTGGTGTGGCCACCCAGGTTGAAAGCAAGGTTCTTGTACAGAGCGCGGAGGCGGTCTGCATTGCCCTCGCCCTTAATCTCAGCGTCGATAGCCTCGAGAGCTGCGTTTGCGCCAGCAACATAGTTTGCGTGGTGCTTGGTGTGGTGCAGCTCCATGATCTCTGCGGAGATGTGTGGCTCGAGAGCGTCGTATGCGTAGTCGAGTTCTGGGAGTTCGTAGACAGCCATTGTTAATTCCTTTCTTTGGGTACGGTGCCCAATGATAGGAGCGCTGAAAGAATTCCGCCACAATTTATCCGGAACGAATTACGCTCGGGGCGCGTTAAAACCTATATGGGCCGTCATGGGGCGGTGTGCGAACGCCTGCCCCGTGGGCGAAGTTGCCGCCCAAATACCCCAAGACAACGAGCAAGGAGATGTCATGTCGTGGTTGTTTAAGCCGGAACCAAAGATTGTGAACAGGGAAGATGCCCTTCCCGGCCGTGCGGAGCCGATCCTGGATCCACGCCCGCACGCGGTGCTCGGCACTCCGATCACTGGCCCGTGGAAAGAGGGACAGAAGTCCCTCCTGATCGCTATCGGCTGTTTCTGGGGCGCGGAGAAAATGTTCTGGGAAACCCCCGGTGTGGAGTCCACGTCCGTTGGCTATGCCGGTGGCACCACCCCGAACCCTACGTACTACGAGGTCTGCCGCGGCCTGACTAACCACGCTGAGACCGTGCAGATTACCTATGATCCCGCGCAGGTTAGCCTACATGACTTGGTGGTCAAGGCCTTGGAAGCCCACGATCCCACACAAGGTTTTCGGCAGGGCAATGACGTGGGCACGCAGTACCGTTCCGCGTTCTACCCAGAGACTGAGGAAGAGCGTGCGGAGATCCAGGAGATCGTGGATTCCTACGCAGGCAAGCTTGCCGACGCCGGCTTCGGTGACACCACCACTGAGGTCAAGCTCCTCTCAGAGACGGACTCCGGTGCCTACTACCTCGCCGAGGACGAGCACCAGCAATACCTGCACAAGAACCCCAACGGCTACTGCCCGCACCACTCTACTGGCGTCAAGTGCGGCTAGAACCGCTTCCTTACTTGGGTGCGGAAATCTGAGGGCTTGTTGAGCTGATCGCGTTCCACGAACACGCGCATCCTCTCCGCCAGCTCTGGCGTGAGCTGGGTGCGTGCTTGTGAACCGAGGACGGAATCCCAGTACCAGAATGTTTCCTCAAAGTAGTTGTGGCCGTGGCCGCCCGGCACATTGAGGGAGTTGAGCTGATCGAGGGCTACCTGCCAAAAAGTGATGAAAGGTGCCCACGGCAGGCGTTTGAATGTATCGGCATACAGCGTGTTCGGTGCCGGTTCATGAATCCAGTCTGGGCGCATGAAGATAAGGTGGCGATCCCACCACACGATGGCATCGGATGCGTGCTGGCCAAAGACCACGCGGGGACGGTGCCAGCGCTCGTATTCGCTGCCGAAGGCATCGTGTTCCATGTGCGCTGGGGTGGAGGCAAAACGCACGTGCTTGCCGGCGTCGATAAGTGGCAGGCGTTCCAAGGAACCGCGATCACGCCCGCGGGCCAGCCGCCGCGTAAACGTAGTCATGCGAGGAGGGCCGGTGAATACCGCGCCGTCGCAAGACTGCAGAAGATCGTCTAGGTCACGGTAATTTTCCACGATGCCGTAGCAGCCCAGGGATTCGCCGGCGAAATACAGCTTCGGGCGATCGTCTTCGGGCAGCGTCGAAAGCCGTGACTGCACAGCGTTGATGAGCTCCCGCGCGGCGTCGACTGGCGCCTGGCGGTCAACGACGTAACAAAACACCGAAGGTAGATAGGAGTACTGCAGGGTGACCGTGGCGCAGTTGCCATGGGTTAAGAACTCGTATGCTGAAACCGAATAGTTGTTGATCCAGCCGGAGCCAGCGGGCAACTGGATGACGATGGTCTCCCGGCGAAAAGCGCCGGTGCGTTCTAACTCAGCCAATGCCTGCTGAGCGGCGCTGATGGGGCCGCGCCCTTGGACTAAGCCGACGAAGATGCGGATGGGCTCGTGAGCGCGGTTGCAGATCATCACCTCTTTAATGTCGTGCGCACGCGGGCCGCGGTCCAGGAAGGCGCGGCCTTGGGAGCCGACTGCAGTCCACGGCTC
This sequence comes from Corynebacterium sp. HMSC05D08, assembly GCF_001807215.1. Lineage (NCBI taxonomy): Bacteria > Bacillati > Actinomycetota > Actinomycetes > Mycobacteriales > Corynebacteriaceae > Corynebacterium > Corynebacterium sp. HMSC05D08. The sequence goes on from NZ_KV788330.1 coordinate 16,004, forward strand.
AAGGGACCATGGGCTGCCACTTCGCTCCGGCTCCCACGGCATGACCGAGCCGGGATAAACCAGCTTGTTGAGCTGCAGTGCTTTGAGGGAGGCGTCGTGGATGAAGCGGCGCCAGAGCATGCGATTGCTGAGGAAAGCAGCGGCGTAGCTGACCGCGGCACCGGCCAGCGGCCAAGCCACCCACCGGGGGAGCCATCGCTGGACCCCGCGGGAGAGCTGAGTGACAGTGATCTGTGCGGCTTCCCCGACGATGAGCAGCGTGCCGTAACCAACTGTTCCGAGGGCAATGCCGAGAAAGGCGGATTCAGGGCCGCGCTCGTTGTACTTATTGACCAGCTTTGCCTGTGCGCTCTGGTTGCGAAGCGAACGCACGCCTACGGCCAGGGTGATGGCGCCCAGGGCAAGGTGCGTACGGCTGCGCAGGGTAGGGCCAACGCGATCCTGGGGGCGTTTGCCAATGGCGTGTAGTCCACGCTTGGTGATGAACGCGGCCGTGGTCGCGGCCAGGTGGCCTACGCCTTGGCCGATGGCGACGTTGGCGGCCGTGACCCACCACGGGCGCGGAAGGAGCGAGGGCGAGACCGCCGCCCAGGTGGCAATCTCGGCGGCAAAGATGCCGGGCGCCATGTTCTGTGGCAAACGTCTCCTGCCGGTCATGCGTACACCAGGTGTAAGATCGCTGAGCACTTCCAGCCCAAAAACCGCAGATGACAAGGTGCGAATCGCTGCGGCGCGGACGAATTTGCGGGCGAGTTGGCGCATGGGCACCATTCAACCAGCTCGGAAAGCACCCTGCAGAGTATGTCCGATCGGACAATTTGTGTGTGAGATCAGACTGCCGACTATGTGAGATCGGGCGCACAACGGGCACAAATCGGAAATAGAGGGCACAATGGGGGCCATGGGAAATCATGTTGGAAACAAAGTTGTACTCATCGGCGCAGGCGACGTTGGAATTGCCTACGCATTCGCATTGGTAAACCAAGGCACCGTCGATCATCTTGCAATCATCGATATCGACGAGAAGAAGCTCGCCGGTAACGTAATGGACCTCAACCACGGTGTTGTCTGGGCGCCATCCCGCACCCGTGTCACCAAGGGCACCTACGAAGACTGCGCTGACGCCTCCATGGTCGTCATCTGTGCTGGCGCTGCACAGAAGCCGGGCGAGACCCGCTTGCAGCTCGTGGACAAGAACGTCAACATCATGAACTCCATCGTTGGTGACGTCATGAAGAACGGCTTCGACGGCATCTTCCTCGTGGCCTCCAACCCAGTGGACCTGCTCACCTACGCAGTGTGGAAGGCCTCCGGTCTGCCGCACGAGCGCGTCATCGGCTCCGGCACCATCCTGGACTCCGCTCGTTACCGCTACATGCTCTCTGAGATGGATGACATCGCCCCGACTTCCGTACACGCTTACATCATCGGCGAGCACGGCGACTCCGAGCTCCCGGTTGTCTCTTCGGCCAACATCGGCGGTGTGTCCTTGTCCCACCGCTCCGAGAAGGACCCGGGCTACAACGAGCGCATCGAGAAGATCTTCGAAGAGACTCGCGACGCTGCCTACACCATCATCGACGCCAAGGGTTCCACCTCTTATGGCATCGGCATGGGCCTGGCACGCATCACCCGTGCAGTCATCCAGAACCAGGCAGTTGTGCTTCCGGTTTCTGCGTACCTGCAGGGCGAGTATGGCGTTGAGGATGCCTACATCGGCACCCCAGCGGTGATCGACCGCTCCGGTATCAACAAGGTCGTTGAGCTGGCGCTCGATGAACACGAAAAGGAGCGCTTCCGCGCTTCCTATGAAACGCTCAACAAGATCAAGACTGAGATTTTCGGATAGTGAAAATCGTCGCGCACAGGGGATACTCCGGTAAATATCCGGAGCTATCCCCTCTCGCATTTGCTAAGGCGCTCGAGCTGCCGATTCACGGCCTCGAGTGCGATATCCGCCTGTCTCGGGACGGCAAGGTGGTGGTCAACCATGACCCCACCTTGGATCGCACCGCAGGTAGGCCCGGCCGCATCGCACAGATGGACTGGGACGAGCTGCGCCACGTCGACATCGGCGATGGGCAGAACATGCTGCTGCTCGATGAACTGCTAGAGATGCTGGGCGATAATCCGCACCATCTCTACATCGAAACCAAGCATCCTTCCGGCCAGGGCGATGTCCTTGAAGAACAGCTGGTGCTGCGCTTGCGTTACGCCGGGCTTCTCGACGACCCCCGCATCCACATGATTTCCTTCTCCCATAAGGCAATCCGCCGGATGCAGTCCCTTGCCCCTCAGGTGGACCGTTTCTACTTGCGGCGTGACTGGGAACGCCACTTCCCAGATGTCCTTCTGTCTCGTCCGACGGGGCTGGGAATGTCACTGTTGCGTGCAAAAATGCGTCCCGCTGACATTGGGGCGTTCGACCTGCCCACTTATCTGTGGACCGTGGATAGGTCCGACGATATGAAGTGGGCGTGGTCGAACGGCATCGATATCCTCGCCACGAATCAACCAGAAGTAGCCCTACACGCCATAGAACTGTAGGCAGCAGGTAAATTGGTGGGCATGGCCAAGAAGAAAAAGAACAACGAACAGCTGCCTGAGGGCATGTCCCGCCGTCAGGCAAAGCTCGCTGCTCGCGCCGCTGAGCGCGCTGCCCTTGAAAAGGATCCCCGCCCCTTCGGCGGTTTCGCCGCTGAGGCGTCCCTCGTTGCAATGCAGGAATTCGTTCCTTCCGCAACGGCAAAGCTTTCCCTGAAGGGCTTCGACAAGGACGTTTACGTCTCGACCGTGCTCCCAGGTGCATCCGCGGCCCTCATCCGTGATGAGGAGTTTGGTGGCGAGGCATTCGTGGGCCTGCAGGTCCAGTCCCATACCCACAACCCTGGGCGCGACCTCGCTTATGCGCTTAACTGGGTAAAGAACAACAAGCCTGGCTCCACTCTGGAGTCCACCGCTGCGGACGGCACCGAGCCGGCCTTGAGCGAGTTGCTTGAGGAATCCGCTGAGCTGGATATCAACGTCTACCAGGACTTCGCTTGGTGGATGCCTGAGGGCGCGCAGATCACCCCGCAGGTGGCGCAGTCCATGCAGATGGCCAACGATTCCGTCATTGAGTCCCACCAGGTGGGCAATGACATTGAGGGCATCGCATTCTGGGCTAACGCTGGCGGCGGCAAGGCACACATCCGTTGGGTCCGCCCTAACGATGATGAGAACGCTTTCCTCAACGCCCTGGCCCGCGTCGCTGCACGCGGCGAGTTGAACCTGGGCGAGGGTACCAAGTTCGCTGGTGTCTTCCGTACCCACGGCCTCATCGCGCCGGTCTTCGACCTCAAGCCTGAGGTGGCCCACGACTCTTACGAAGTTGAACTTGCCCGCGTGGACAAGGCGCTGGCCGAGGAGCTCAAGAATGACGCTAACCTCACCGCTGACGAGCGCAAGCAGCTGGAGAACATCAAGTCCCGCCAGGTGACCCTGCGCTAGAGGCAGCTCTAGATACTTAGCCTGAGCCTTAGTGCTACACGGCAAAGGGGAGAGAAACCAAGATGGCTTCTCTCCCCTTTTATTTTGTTGCGCAGCTTACTTCATCGAGTCCCACAGCTGCTGCGTTGCCTCGTCATCCCACAACACCACGTTGCCCACGGTGGTGTCTTGGAATCCGCCAATTGGCACGGTCTCAGTTTCCACGCCGCTGGCCATGGCTAGGGCCACGCGAGCGAGGTGCCACACGTGATCCTTTTCACCCACGACGAAGGAGGTTGCGGTGTGGTTGACCAGGGATATTGTGCGGAACGGGTTAATGAGCGTGCCCGGTGAGGTGATCTTGTCGAGCAGCGCCGCGAAGAATTCGCGCTGACGCTGCACGCGGTCAAGGTCGCCCATTGCTGTGGCACGAGTACGCACGTAACCCAGCGCATCACGTCCGCGTAGCTCCTGGCATCCAGCCTGCAGGTTGATGCCCGCTAGTGGGTCGTCGATGGGCTCCTTGACGCAGATGTCCACGCCGCCGACGGAGTCGACCACGTTGGCAAGTCCGCCCATACCGATTTCCGCATAGTGGTTGATGCGCAGGCCAGTGGATTGCTCCACGGTTTCGACGAGTAGCTGCGGTCCGCCGTAGGTAAAGGCGGCATTGATCTTGTCCATGCCAAAGCCAGGGACCTCAACGTAGCTATCGCGCGGGATCGAGATGAGCTTCGCCTTGCCGGAGGAAGGGATGTGCAGCAGCATGATGGTGTCAGTACGGCCCACGCCTACGTCACCACCGGTTCCGAGCTCTGCTTGTTCTTCTTCGGTGAGGCCTTGACGGGAATCGGAGCCCACCAGGAGCCAGTTGGTTCCGGCGGTTTTGGCCACCTGCTCGGCCGGCTTGGCCTCGATGCGGGTCAGGCGCGAGTCCGTCCACAGGGTAAACACGAGGGTGAAAACGAGTAGGATAGCTACGGCCCAGCCAAAGCATCCCAGGGATTGCTTGATGGGGTTGGCCTTTTTACGGCGTCGGTGTGGGCGTTGCTTCGGCGCCGGTTCGGGCGCACGATAGCTGCGCGGCACCTCGGGAGTGGGGCGGCGTGGGGCGGGAGCGGCCGGGGTGCTCCGATATCCGGTGTTCTGAGCAGGGCGCTGGTTGCGCTCCATGTAGGCGCCGACGTCGAAGCGAGTTTCCTCTGCGCGCTGTGCTGGGAGCGAGTTAGCCCGCGGCGTAGCACGCGACGCGGAAGGGGAAGAAGCGACGGCAGAGGCGCTGGAGGAACCTGCACGAGGTGGGCGCTGCTGCGCTCGGCGACGCCGCACCGGGCGGCCGTAGCGGTCCCTGATGGGTTTGCCGTCGGCGCCGAGGACATAGTCGGCGGGCGAGCTGGAATTCGAATCTGCTCCAGGGGCGGGGACAGGACTATCGCCTGCGCGGCGCGCCTCGCGATGCGGGTCTCGTCCAGATTCAGTCATGCGCTCAACCTTACAACGAATTCACATTCGCCCCACAAGGCACACACCGCCCTCCTCCTCATAAACAAGGAGACGGGTGGCGCCGCGGAATGGTTCACAGACCTCGGGGTAGTGATGTGGGTCTTAGAAGAGGAAAGCGTATCCCACGAACGCCACCGCGTCGATGAGGAAATGCGCAATGACAAGCGGCCAAACTTTTCCGGTCTTATGGAAGAAGTAGCCGTAGACCAAGCCCATCACAATGTTGCCGAATCCAGCGGATACGCCCTGGTAGAGGTGATAAGAACCGCGCAGGATCGAGGAAGCTGCGAGAGTTGCTGGCAGGCCCCATCCCGATTGACGCAGGCGCGTCATGAACCAGTAGACCACCACGACCTCTTCCGCAAAGGCATTGGCCGCAGACTTCACAAGCAGCACGGGCATCTCCACCCAGGCATTGTCGAAGGAGGTGGGCACTACCTCCTTGGTCCAGCCAAAATGCAGCGCGGTGTAGTACAACGCCAAACCCGGGAGTCCAATTAGCGCTGCTAGACCAGCGCCTTGCAGCCAATCCCTGCCCCAGGCACGAACCCGAGTGGTCGGCTGAGCACCGCTTCCGCCGAGCATATTGCGCGGCGGCATGTGCACGTGCAACAAGTACAAAGCCAACGCACCCCAGGCAAAGAGCACTGCAGCAGAGCACAACTGGAGCCCGATATCGATGAGCGGCAGAGTGGATTGGCTCGCGTTAATCGTCACCGACTGCTCGTTGAGCGGAGCCGGATTGAGCAGAGCATCGGTCAAGCGTAGTGCAGAACGAACACCGGAAATGCCAAAGGTGATGACGAGGACTATCAGGATTTCGCTCCGGAGCGCTTTTAGCGTCTTAAGCGTCTTTGCTGTGTTCATATCCTTAGTCATCGGTGGAGAGCCTTCGCTAGGCCGAGAAGCTCGGCGTCGTCAAGCGTGATGCTTCCCAACTGGACGCCGACCGGTGGGTGATCGTGTACCGGCCAAGGAATCGATACCGCCGGAAGCTTGGCCACATTAAACAACGAGCCCCACGGTGACCAGCGTGTCTGCTCGTCGAAGTTCTCCTGATGATCCAGCGACAAGAAGGTGCCGCGCCGGGGAGGGTCGTAAGCCAGCATCGGGCTTAAAACCGCGTCTACCTGCCAGTACTGCGCCAGAAGCTCAGGCAGTGCTGTGGCATGTAGGCGCGCGGCCGTGTGCTTTTCCTTGCTGATCAATTTGCCCCGTTGCCTGACCCAATCGGTGTAGCCGGCAGCATCAGGAAGGGTGGCCAAGCGCCACATGAACAGGCGTTGGAAGGTCTCGAAGGTCTCAGCTGCTTGCGGATATGGCGAGATAGCCACCGTCTCAAAGCCTTGCGCTTCAAGCGCGGTCGTTGCCTCTTTAACTGCGTGGAGCATGTGCGGTGCAATTTCCACGTCAGCAAAGAGCGGCTGCGTCAGCACGCCAATGCGGGCCCGCGGCGTGCGGGGAGTGAGGCCGTGGAGAAAAGCGGCGTCGGCAAGCGTGCGCGTGATGAAACCCTGCACCGAGAGATCCTCCCCCGCGGGCTTGAAGCCGACCACACCGCACGCGGCTGCAGGAACGCGGATGGATCCGCCGCCGTCAGAAGCGTGCGCGGCCCGGAGCAGACCGCGCGCTACCTGCACTGCTGCGCCACCAGAAGAACCACCTGGCGTGTGTCCCGGATACAACGGATTGTCTGGATGCGGCAGGCCTACCGGCTCCGTGTCCACGCGCAAACCCAACTCGGGGGCTGCCGACTTGCCGATGAAAAGCGCGCCCTGCGCCTCCAAGTCCGCGATGAACGGGTCCGTGACGTCGGGAAAATACGTGCGCGCCTTATGCCCCAGCGTGGTGGGCATTCCCACGACGTCGTTCAAATCCTTGGCCGAGAGAATCCAACCGCTCAGCCTTCCCTGCGTCTGCGGGCGGCGGTCCAAGTCGAGGTGGGTGAAACCATGCTCTTCTGCGGAAAGAGAAGACACAGACTCGCGCAGCTTTTCCAGGGTGAACTCCATGGCAGCACAGTCTAGTGGGCTAAGGTTTCTCCTATGAGCACCACCACAAAAGCCAGCACGAAGATTGCTTTCTTGGGCCCTGCGGGGACCTTTACCGAAGCCGCTATGCAGCAGTTGAGCGTGCACTTTGAACAGGTGGAACCCTTGCCAGTGAGCTCGCCTTCGGAAGCCCTGGCCGCGGTGCGCGCAGGTGTTGCTGACTTTGCTTGTGTGGCGATTGAGAACTCTGTCGATGGCGCTGTGACTGCGGCTTTCGACGCCCTCGTGGAAGGCGAGCGCGTGCAGGTCTACCGCGAGGTGGACCTCCCAGTGGTGTTTAGCATCATGGTGCGTCCAGGAATGCAGCTTGGCGACGTCGCGACATTCGCCACCCACCCCGTGGCTTATCAGCAGGTGCGTGGTTGGCTGAAGGAGAACCTGCCAGGCGTGAAGTTCGTGCCGGCTAGCTCCAACGGTGCCGCTGCCCAGGCGGTGGCGCAGGGGGAGATTGACGCAGCGGCCGCGCCCGCGCGTGCGGCTGAGCTCTTTGGCTTGGACACGCTTGCCGACGGCGTCGCAGACGTCGCAGACGCTACCACCCGGTTTGTGCTGGTTGGGCCTGCTGGCAAGCCGACTGCGCGCACGGGGCACGACAAGACCTCGGTGATTTTTACGCTGCCTAATGAACCTGGTTCGTTGGTCGGTGCGTTGGAGGAATTTGCTCACCGTGGCGTGGATCTTTCCCGCATCGAGTCGCGCCCCACCCGCAAGACCTTCGGTACCTACCGCTTCCATGTGGACCTCATTGGGCACATTGAGGACCAGCCGGTAGCAGAGGCGCTGCGCGCGGTGTGGCTACGCGCAGAGGAACTCATGTTTGTGGGCTCGTGGCCGTCTGTTGCGGAAATTGGTGAACAGCCGCGTGATCTCGATCGCTTGGTGGCCGCGGATGAATGGGTAGCGCAGGCGCGTCAGGGCAAATAATGTAGGTGCCATGTCCGGAAGAATCTTTCTTGTGCGCCATGGCCAGACGTTCTCCAACGTAGAGCGTCTCATCGATACCCGCCCTCCAGGAGCCGAGCTTACTGAGCGCGGCCGTGACCAAGCCACTGAGGTAGGCCGCGAGCTCGCGGAGCTGACCGCAGGCCGCAACGTGCGCTTCTACTGCTCCGTGGCACTCCGTGCGCAGCAGACTGCGATGCTGGCAGCTGCTTCATTTGCGGAGGCTACCGACCAGTTCCGCGTCCCGGTTGAGGTCAAGGCTGGGCTGCACGAGATCTTCGCAGGCGACTTTGAGATGGACGGCAGCGAAGAAGCGCACCGTTCTTACATGGTGGCGTTGCGCGGCTGGATTGACGGCGACGCCGCCGCCTGTATGGAGGGTGGCGAGACCTATTCCGACGTCCTGGCCCGCTACCAGCCGGTGGTTGAGGAGATCGCGGCGGAACTCGGTGACGATGACGACGCCGTGATTGTCAGCCATGGCGCGGCCATCCGCGTGGTAAGCCGCCATGCCACCGGCATCGACGCCGACTTTGCGTACACCGGATACATGCCCAACGGCAGATTTACCCTCATGGAGCCAGGCGGCAAACCCTTTGGCCAGTGGACGCTTAAGCGCTGGGCCGACACCGATATTGATGAAGCCAGCGGTGTCGCACCGACCATGTACTAAACAGGCGAGGGGGAGGAGGCTGACTAACCCCAGCCCAAGTGGTGGAGCTCGTCCTCTTCAAGGCCGAAGTAATGCCCCAACTCGTGGAAGACGGTTACTTCGACTTCATGCGCGAGCTCTTCTTCGCTGTTGCACCAGTGCTGCAGGGCGCCGCGATAGATAAAGATGGTATCGGGCAGAAAACCCGTGTGGTCGAAAGTGCGTTCAGGGAGTGCGACCCCTACGTATAAGCCCAACAGGTGGGGGTTGTCCTCGTTGTAATCCTCCACGAGGATGGCCAGGTTTCGCATGCGGTGCACGAATTCATCGGGGATCTTGTCCAGGGCATCCGTGACCATCTCTTCGAAGCGTTCTTCACTGACCAGGTACATAAGCTTTCCGATGTAGACCGAGGCAGACCGAGGCGTGAACCTACTGGGCTGGTGCTACCGCAGGGGTTGGTGCTGCCGCGCCAGGGGCCGCAGATGGTGCAGCGGACGGCGCTGCCGAAGCGTTGTTGCGGATCGGGTTGCGCTCAGGCTGCTGTGCAGGTGGGGCACCATCGATGGTCAGCGCAGCGCGGCCACCCGTGGCCGAGCCCGTGATAATGGAGAAGGAACCGTTATTAGGGTGCATCAGCGAGCAGTTCACTGAGCGGGAGCCACCGTTCCAGGAGGCCTCGCTGACAGAGCCCCAGAATGGCTGCAGCGTGGATTGGTAGAGGTTTTCTTCCCCGCCCAAGTACTTCTCAGCGGCAGCGGTGCAGGTCTCGTTGAGGTAGGTGTCGAGCTCCTCGCCGGCTGGGTAACCGTTAGGGAAGCGTTCGCCCAAGTTAACAACGGATACGGTCTCAAGCTGGTGCGGTTGAGTGCAGTCAACGGTGCGCATGATCTGCTTGTCATCGATGCTGCGGCACTCGCCGGCCTTGGCCACGACAGCTTGGTCCACTGCCTCCACGTTGCCGGTGCTCAGCTGCGGTACACCAGTTTCATCAGTGGTTTGTAGGCCGCACAGTAGGGTGCGGTCGCCCTTGTCCCAGGCGTTAGACGGCGGCAAGACTGAGGCGATGTCATACTTTCCTGCCGGATCCCATTTGCCGTTTAAGTAACCCAAAGTGCTGGACGCGCAGAGCTCATCGCGTAGCGCGTTCTGGCGGGTGACGTCGGGGCGTTTGGCGGTAGGGCCAAACTCGCTGGTGGGGTAGGTGCTAAGATCCTCGCGAGCGGCGACCTCAAAGCGGTGCGGTTCAGCGCAGGAGATGGACTGGAAGTTAGAGATCTCGCCCTTGGCGTCGATGTCCCATGTCAGGCAGGTTCCAGACTCGGCAGAGGTAAAGGAGGCAACTTCCATTTCGGAGGTCGGCCCGGTCTCATCCGTTGAGGTTTCGCCCGCGGTGGTGCCGGTGGAGGGGCTCCAAAATCCATATGCGCCCAAGAAAGCGGCCGCGGCGAGGGCGGCCACTAGGAAAAGGCGGACGGCAAAGGATGAGCGCCAAGGGGAAGTTTTACTCATAAGGCCTCCTATAGTACCCGCTAGTGCTGCATAGCTCGGAAATCCTGGGAGGCCGCTTGCCCATGCGGCCTGCGTGGAAGAAGGTCGCTAGTTCTCGAGGGCGCGGCTCACGCGGGTGGTGAGATGGTAGCGGTCGGTGCGATAAACGGAGGAACACCACTCGACGGGACGGTCGCCTGAGCGGGACTTGCGGATGATGTGCAGCAAGGGGGTTCCAGGTTCGACGTCGAGAAGCTCGGCGATCTCCGGGTCAGCCGCAATAGCAGTTACTGTCTGGTCTGCCTCGGTAATCGGCAGATCGAAATTAGAGTCCAAAATGGCGTAGACAGAGTTGTAAATATCATTTTCTAGAAGGTTGGGGACAAAAGAAGAGTTATACCAACCGTCGTCGATGGAATAGGGTTCCCCGTCGCCTAGTCGCAGGCGTCGAAGGTGAGTGTGAGTCAAAGTGGAATCGGTGCCGAAGAACTCGGATACCTCATCTGGGGCTGATGCCCGCCCGCCTAACAAGATTTTGCTCGAAGCCTGGACGTGCTGTGCGCCCATTTCGTCGGAAAAAGAGGCCAAGTGAAGGCGTGAAACGAGGGGATTAGGGGCCACGAAAGTGCCTTTTCCGCGTACTCGCCGTAGGCGACCAGCGGCCACAAGATCACCGATGGCGCGGCGAACCGTGATGCGGGAAACGCCATACGTCTCCTCCAAAATGCGTTCACCAGGGAGAATGTCCCCTGGCTTGAGCGTTGTGTTGCACAGCTCAGTGAGGATGTCACGAAGCTGGGCATGCTTGGGGACTGGTCCGTCGGTGATGATTTGTGCGGTCATATTCACATAATAATTCGCTGGTTATTACCACTGCAAGGCTCATGTAGTGCGGTAAGCTTTTCAACGTGATTGATCTTAAGTTCCTCCGCGAAAACCCAGACGTTGTCCGTGCCTCCCAGGTCACCCGTGGGGAGGACCCAGCTCTTGTCGATCAGCTCCTGGCTGCCGACGAAGCTCGCCGTTCCGCTATCTTGGCGGCAGACGGGCTGCGTTCCGAGCAGAAGGCGTTTGGCAAGAAAATTGGACAAGCTTCCCCAGAAGAGCGTCCTGCTCTTCTGGAGGGCTCCAATGAGCTGAAGGAAAAGGTCAAGAAGGCCGAGGCTGAGCTAGCTGAGGCTGAGACAAAGGTTAACGATCTTCAGTTCCAGATCTCGAACGTGGTCGAGGGAGCACCAGCGGGCGGCGAGGATGACTTCATCGTCCTTGAAGAGGTTGGCGCTATCCCAGAATTCGACTTTGAGCCGAAGGATCACCTCGAGCTCGGCGAGTCCCTTGGACTCATCGACGTCAAGCGTGGTGCCAAGGTTGGTGGCGCTCGCTTCTACTACCTCACCGGTGACGGTGCCTTCCTGCAGCTGGGCATGCTAATGCTGGCCGCGCAGAAGGCGCGTGAAGCAGGTTTCCAGCTGATGATCCCGCCAGTTCTGGTTCGCCCAGACATCATGGCTGGCACCGGATTCTTGGGCCAGCACTCCGATGAGATCTACTACCTGCCTGCCGATGATTTGTACCTGGTTGGTACCTCCGAGGTCGCCCTCGCTGGCTACCACAAGGATGAGATCCTGGACCTCAGCGATGGCCCTCTGAAGTACACCGGTTGGTCCTCCTGCTTCCGCCGTGAGGCTGGTTCCCACGGTAAGGACACCCGCGGCATTCTTCGCGTCCACCAGTTCGACAAGCTGGAGATGTTCGTCTTCTGTAAGCCAGAAGAAGCAGAGCAGATGCACCAGATGCTGCTGAATATGGAAAAGGACATGCTCGCTGCGATGGAGCTGCCATACCGCACCATCGATATCGCTGGTGGTGACCTCGGCTCCTCTGCAGCCCGCAAGTTCGACAACGAGGCATGGGTTCCTACCCAGGGCTGCTACCGCGAGCTCACCTCGACCTCGAACTGCACCACTTTCCAGGCGCGCCGCCTGCAGACTCGCTACCGCGATGAGAATGGCAAGACCCAGTACGCTGCAACACTCAACGGCACCTTGGCCACCACCCGTTGGCTTGTAGCCATCCTTGAGAACCACCAGCAGGCTGATGGCTCCGTTGTTGTTCCTGAGGCACTGCGCCCATTCGTGGGCAAGGATGTTCTGCGTCCGAAATAAGGAACTGTAAAAAGTATTGATTATGTACGCCTCTCCCCCGGGTTCTTGCAGCCCGGGGGTCCGTGTATCCCAGACCCTTTAGCGCTTTGATTTCACTGCTCTATCCAATCCGCCACTCGTCAGGGGACCATGATGAACGCAATTAAAGACTTCTTTTACCAACGAATTGTCACCCTGGCACGGGGCGTTACTATTGCGCAGGGGCTTAAGTTTCGCACCTGGGGCGAGGAGAATATCCCGGACAAAGGCGGCGCAGTGTTGGTGGTCAACCACACCGGCTACATGGACTTCGTATTCGGTGGCTTCATTCCGCATCAAAAGAAGCGTCTGGTACGTTTCCTTGCCAAGGCCGGCGTATTCAAAACCCCAGTTGTGGGCCCATTGCTGAACATGATGGGTCACGTTCCAGTCGATCGCATCGACGGGGGCGAATCCATCCGCCGCGGGATCGAGCTGGCGAAGGCGGGCGAGCTTGTCGGAGTTTTCGCCGAAGGTACGATTTCCCGCAGTTTTGAGATTCGCAGCATGCGCAGCGGCGCGGCCCGCATCGCCTATGAAGCGGGCGTCCCCGTCATTCCCATGGTGGTCTTTGGCTCGCAGCGCATCTGGACAAAAGGGCAGAAGAAGAACCTAGGCCGCAGCAATACCCCGCTATTGATCCGGGCGCTGGAGCCATTTACCCCGACTGGCGACGTCGAGGCAGACACCGCCGAAATCCGTCGCCGCATGCAGGCTGGTGTCGAGGGCCTGTGGGAGGACTACGAGGCCGAGTTTGGCCCCATGCCCAAGGGCGCTTTCTGGGTTCCTGCCCGAATGGGTGGAGGAGCGCCCACCCTGGAGGAGGCCGAGCGCGAGGACAAGGCCGTGGAGTCGGAGCGCTACCGTGTGCGCCGCCTCCGTGACGATCTGATGGGGCTCAAGACCCGCATCACCGAGGCAACCTCCGAGCTGCTCAGGGAACGTCTTGCTATCACCGCCAAGCCTTCGACGGACGAACTCGAAGAGCTTAAGCATACGGCCCCAGAGACACTTGACTGGGTCAAGGAGAACTTAAACTCGGTCCTCGAGGAGGCTACCCGCGGGCTTGAGGAAGGGCGCGACAAAGTCTCGGAGATCATGGCTCAACTCAAGCTCGATGTTGCAGAAGCCCAGGCTAATCTTGCGACAAGCAGCAGGGAAGTCTTCGCCGGTTCTGTCGTGGAGCAGGGCTTGCTCGGCGCCGCAACGCAGTCGCGCCTTATTGTCTCCCGGCTGCCGCATCGCATGAAGGCTAACTTCACGCAGATCCCGCGCATCGTTGTGGCCGATGAGTCTGCGATGAACTATGACGGCGACTCCATCACCACGCGTCTGCACGATGCATTCGCTGGAATCTATCCCGAGTCGGAGATCCTCATCTTGGTGTCGCCGCAGGCGGCGCAGCATCCTGACTCGACCTTTGACCCGATTCAACAAGAACTATGGAGGATTGAGCATCAGGGAGGCGTCGTCAAGCACGGCTCCGAAGTGATCGCCGTGCATGCGCTTGACGACGCCACCGTCACCGCCATCGAATCCATCCCTGAGATGGTCGTCGAGTGGTCGCGTGAGGGCGATGACATTGTCTCTGGCCATATCAAGCGCGAGCTGAAGGAAGTGGCGGAGCAGCTCGGAGAGGTGCCAGGTATCGGCCTCATTGATACTCCTGCTGGTCTCGTCGTGGTAGCAGCTGAGGTTAATCGCTGGAATGCAACGCAACGTATCTTGGACACCGTTGCCGCTGAGCCTAAGGACATTACTGTCTTTGCGGGAGAGGATGGCGACGAGGTCTATCTCGACCATGCGCAGGTAGTGGCCCTGGAGACCGCACCGATTGAGCTGGTGAAGGAGGCGTCCTCGGTGACGTATTCGGCGGATCGTGCCGGCATTCCTGAGGTGCTAGAAGCAATGGCGAAGCTTAATACGCGCCGTTAGTACCACCCGCATCAACCAAGGGGCTCTGGATATGACCAGACGCCCCTTCTTCTATGTCCACTACTCCCCCTTAATTGGGGTGAAAGAGCTTTGTTTCCTTTATAAAAACTCGTGGAAATTGCTGGTTGGCCACGCGAAAGTTACGGGTGAGTAGCTTCACATTCGCGACCACGCCGTGACCTTTAACATGAATCCCAGGAGAAAAGATCTTCAAGGCCCGAGGCGGGGAATGGACCACTTTGGGCGACGATGACGCTCCATTGGCCACCGTAGCGTCCTTACGTAAGGTGGCGCCAGGGGCAAGAGAGGAGATGAGGTCAGTAATGGCCACGCTAAGCAATCAAAGTTTCAATCCGGAGTATTACGAGAAGGCTTGGGAGAACTACTCCACTGAGGAATACGACGTTGTCATCATCGGCGGCGGTTCCGTGGGTGCGGGTGCTGCCGTTGACGCTGCAACCCGTGGCCTGAAGACGGCAGTGGTGGAGACCCGCGACTTCGCAGCAGGTACCTCCTCGCGTTCCTCAAAGATGTTCCACGGCGGCCTGCGCTACCTGGCCATGTTCGACTTCCGCCTCGTAGCCGAGTCGCTCCACGAGCGCGAGCTCAACATGTCGACCCTCGCGCCGCACCTGGTTAAGCCACTGAAATTCATCTTCCCGCTCACCCACCCAGTCTGGGAGCGCGTCATGATGTTCGGTGGCTTTACTTTGTATGACCTCATGGGCGGTGCAAAGAGCGTTCCTATGCAGAAGCACCTGACCCGCAAGGGCGTGCTCAAGGTTGCGCCGGGTCTGAAGGACGACGCTGTCGTGGGCGGAGTGCGCTACTACGACACGCTTGTCGACGACGCCCGCCACACCATGACCGTCCTACGTACCGCCGCCGAGTTCGGCGCCAACGTGCGTACCGGCACCGAGGTCATCGGCTTCGAAAAGGATCGTGGCGGCCGCATTATCGGTGCGCATGTTCGCGACCTCGCAACCGGCCGCGAGGCCACCATCAAGGGCCGCGTCTTCATCAACGCCACTGGCGTCTGGAATGACAAGATTCAGGAGATGGCCGGCGTGGAGGGCAAGTTCACTGTTCACGCCTCCAAGGGCGTGCACATCGTTGTGCCGAAGGATGCCCTCGACGCTGACGCAGCCCTGTGCTTCGTCACCGAGAAGTCCGTCCTCTTCGTCATCCCATGGGGCGAATACTGGATCATCGGTACCACCGACACCGACTGGGAGAAGGGTCTGTCCTTGCCAGATCCAGCACCGACCAAGGCTGACATCGACTACATCCTCGACCAGGTCAACCAGCGCGTTACCCGTACTATCACCCGCTCCGATATCGTCGGCGTCTACTCGGGCCTGCGCCCGCTTTTGACCGGTAAGTCCGACACCACCACCAAGCTGTCCCGCAACCATGCCGTGGCCAAGGTTGCTCCGGGCCTCGTCTCCGTTGCAGGCGGCAAGTACACCACCTACCGCGTCATCGGTAAGGACGCCGTTGACCTGGCCGTCAAGGAGCTGTCCTTCGACGTCCCAGAGTCCGTCACCGAACGCACCCCAATCCTGGGTGCCGAGGGCTACCATGCGCTGGCTAACCAGGTACCGTCCTTGGCTAAGCGCTACGGAGTGCACCAGGACGTCATCGAGCACCTGCTGGGCCGCTACGGTTCCCTGCTGGGCGAGGTCCTGGCTCCTGCAGAGGACGACCCTGAGCTGCTCAAACCGCTGCCGAATGCGGAGCACTACCTGTGGGCCGAGGTGCGCTACGCCGTCACCCATGAGGGCGCACTGCACCTCGAAGACGTTCTCTCCCGCCGACTGCGCATCGCCATTGAGTACGCCGATCGCGGCGTCGATTCCGCCGATGCGGTGGCCGACTTCATCGCGCCTTTGCTGGGCTGGGATGAGGCTACCAAGCAAGCAGAAATCGCTGCATTCAAGGAGCGCACTGAGGCTGAGCTCCAGGCTGAGGCAGCACTTACCGATCAAGAAGCAAACGACATCCTCGTGCGCGCGGCGGGTAAGCCGCAGGTATAAGGACCATTCAAGAGAAAGACCAAAAGCATGACCGCAATGGATGCTTTCCTCTGGGAGTTCATCGGAACTGCCCTGCTCCTCCTGCTGGGTAACGGCGTGTGCGCCTTGGTCAACCTGCGCACCTCCGGTGCTAAAGGATCTGACTGGATTGTCATTGCCCTGGGCTGGGGCATGGCAGTTTTCGTGGGCGCCAGCGTGGCGGACCCATCCGGCGGCCACCTCAATCCGGCCGTGACCTTGATGGTTGCCATCAATGGCGGCCTTGAGTGGAACCTCGTTCCTGCCTACATCGCAGGCCAGCTTTTGGGCGCAATGCTCGGCGCCTTGCTGGCCTGGGCGGCCTTCAAGCAGCTTTTCGACGCCAATAACCTCGACGAAGCTGGCAATGAAACCGGTGCGAACGCCTCCACTGGTGGCATCTTCTTCACTGGCCCTGCTCACCCGAATAATTTCTGGAATGCGGTCACTGAGTTCATCGGTACCTGCGTACTGTTGATGTTCATTGCCTTTGGTCCTTCCGGCGGTGAGATTGGTGCACTGAAGTATTTCGCAGTCGCATTCGTCGTCGTTTCGGTCGGCCTTTCCCTGGGTACCCCAACCGGCTACGCCATCAACCCGGTCCGTGACCTGGGCCCGCGCTTGATGTACGCATTCGTCCTTCCCATCAAGGACAAGGGAAGCGCCAACTGGGGCTATGCCTGGGTACCAATCGTCGCCCCGATGCTCGCTGCAGTAGCCATCGGTTTCCTTTCCATGGCTTTGGCTTAAATACGCATCTCACTGCATCTTTAGAAATACGCAAGGAGTAAACCCATGAGCGAAAACAAGTTCGTAGCAGCAATCGACCAGGGCACTACGTCCACCCGCTGCATCATTTTCAACCACGACGGCGAGCAGGTCGCTGTCGGCCAGTTCGAGCACGAGCAGATCTTCCCGGAAAAGGGCTGGGTTGAACACGACCCGAAGGAAATCTGGGACAACACCCGCCGTGCTGTCGGCGAGGCTTTGGCCAACGGCGACGTCGCCGTCGAGTCAATCGTTGCGCTCGGCATCACCAACCAGCGCGAGACCACCGTTGTGTGGGACAAGAACACTGGGGAACCGGTCTACAACGCAATCGTGTGGCAGGACACCCGCACCACCCAGATCTGCAAGGAGCTGGCGGGGGAAGAGGGCCCGGACAAGTGGCGTCGCCGCACCGGCCTGGTCATCAACTCCTATCCGGCAGGCCCAAAGGTCAAATGGATCCTCGATAACGTCGAGGGTGCTCGCGAGCGCGCCGAGGCTGGTGACTTGCTCTTCGGCACCATCGATACCTGGCTGCTGTGGAACCTCACCGGCGGTGCTGAGGGCGATGGCGATGAGCCAGCTCTGCACGCAACCGACGTCACTAATGCGTCCCGTACCCTCTTGATGGACATCGAGACTCTCGAGTGGGACGAGGAACTGTGCAAGGAGATGGGAATTCCTACCTCCATGCTGCCGGAGATTCGCCCGTCTCTGAGCGACTTCCGCACCGTGCGTTCCCGCGGTTCGCTGGCGGGCGTTCCGATTCACGCCATCCTCGGTGACCAGCAGGCAGCTATGTTCGGCCAGGGCTGCTTCCGCCCAGGTTCTGCAAAGAACACCTACGGCACCGGCCTGTTCCTCCTGCTCAATACCGGTACCACTCCGAAGTTTTCCGAGAATGGCCTGCTGACCACGGTTTGCTTCCAGCGTGAAGGTGAGAGGCCGGTCTACGCACTCGAAGGTTCCGTCTCCATGGGTGGCTCCCTGGTTCAGTGGCTGCGTGACAACCTGCAGATGATTCCTAACGCTGCGTCCATTGAGAACATGGCTCGTTCCGTGAAAGACAACGGCGGCGTCTACTTTGTTCCTGCCTTTTCTGGTCTGTTCGCACCGTACTGGCGTCCGGATGCACGCGGTGTCATCGTTGGCCTGACCCGCTTTGCAAATCGCAACCACATTGCACGTGCGGTCCTGGAGGCGACTGCCTACCAGACCCGTGACGTGGCAGATGCCATGGTCGCTGACTCCGGCGTGGAGATTACCGAGCTGCGCGTGGATGGCGGCATGACCCACAACGAGCTGCTGATGCAGTTCCAGGCCGACATCCTCGGCGTGGAGGTCCACCGTCCGAAGAACGTGGAGACAACTGCAACAGGTGCGGCCTTCGCGGCTGGCCTGCAGGCCGGTTACTTCGAGGACCTGAAGATCCTGGACACCGGCGCCGGCGAGTTCAAGGTCTGGAAGCCGCAGATGGAAGAGGAAGAGCGCGCTGGCCTCTACAGCGAGTGGAAGCGCGCCATCAAGCGCTCCCTCGACTGGGAGGACTCTGACGAGGATGACACGATCCAGTAGTCGCAGCTAAGTACTGAAACTGCTGACTGTAGTTAGAACAAAAACCTTCCGTGGCTCCACATCTTAAGATGTGGAGCCACGTCCTAAGCTGTGGGGCCACGTAGACTATGAGGCATGGTCCATCCCCAGTCGGCACCGCGCCTTATCGCCAGTGACATTGATGGAACTCTGTTGGACAGGAATCACCGTGTCACGCGGCTCAACCGTGAAGCAATCGCCCGCGCAGTTAGTGCGGGTGCCTACTTTGCGCTTTCGACTGGGCGGCCTTTCCGCTGGATTGCGCCCGTTCTTGAACAGCTCACCGTGCGCCCTGTATGCGTGACGTCGAATGGCGCCGTGATTTATGATTCCGCCGCCGATACGATCCTCAGCGCACATGAATTACAGCCCGCCGCCATCAGTGAGGTTATCGCCGTGGCCCAAGAAGCCTTGGCGCCTTATGGGGGAGTGGGGTTTGGTGCCGAGCGCACCGGTTCCTCGTTGGCGGACCCAGTCGAAGAGCTCTTTGTGGTGGAGCCCCACTATTCAGAGAATGCGCTCTTTGACGGATTCGGCCTCGTAAGCATCGACGAGCTTGCCTCCCAGCCCGCGGTAAAACTGTTGGTCCGCAACACTCACTACACCGCCCCTGAGCTGTATTCACTCATCGCACCACGGGTTGACCCGACGGTTGCGCATGTCACCTACTCGATGAACGAAGGCATCCTCGAAGTTGCAGCGCCGAATGTAACCAAGCGCAAAGGGGTGGAGTGGCTCGCCGAGCGTTTTGGTGTGGACCGTGAGGACATCATCGCGTTCGGGGATATGCCCAACGACATTGAGATGCTCTCCTGGGTGGGTCACGGCGTGGCGATGGATAATGCGCATCCCTACGTCAAAGAGGCCGCAGATGCAGTGACCGTGGCCAACCACCAATCCGGCGTCGCCAAAGTCTTGGAGCAGTGGTTCTAGACCGATATCAAAAGGAGCCGTCTCCTCCTCAACTCCGGTGAGGTAGGAGGACGGCTCTTTCTATGCTGTCTGCGGCGCCTTAGTTGGTGAAGACGTTAATCTTCTCAGTCGCAGGGTCGTACTGAATGTAGCCGCCCTGGAAGTTGACGCGGATCTCGCGACCGTTGCCGGTGGAAATCTCATCAGTCGTCGGCAGTCCGAGCTTGGTGGAGTTGTCGTTCTCAGCCCAAGTCTTAGCGACCTTGCCCACCAGCGCGTGGGTGCCGGTTTCCTTGGAGGAGAGCACCACGCCGTTTTCGAAGAGCTGCGAGACAACGCCAGCGTTGACATCTGGGCCGCCTACTGCCAAACCGAGAACCGGTCCGAAGGCATTCAAGATGGCGGTCCAAGACTTCTGGAGACCTGGGTTGCCGGAGAGCTGGACGACCTTGTTGACCACAGTCGGAACCTCAGCGGCGGTGAGACCGCCGACGACTTTCTGACCGCCATCAATGCTTGTGCCTGAACGCCTGAGCAGGACGGCAACCAATGCAGCGGCAATGCCTGCGACGGCCTGGATGACGGCGACCGGAATCTGTGTGCCGCCAAGGGAAGACTGGACGCCGGCTGCCGGCGGCGGGGTGTTGCCGCCAGTATTGCCGCCAGCGTTGCCGGTGCCAGGGGTGACCCAGGAGCCGTTACCGGAAGAGCCGCTCTTTACAGCCTGGTACTTCTTGTAAGTCGCATTACGGATCTCATTCCAGTGCTGAACGGTGTAGTTGCCTGGACAAGTGTGATAGTGCAGGTCGCGGTGTCCGTGGAAGACTGGAACGTGAGCTATCTGTCCCGCGGCAAACTTGGAGCCGCTGAAACCGCCGGAGCGTAGGTCCGCGTAACCGCGAGGGTCGATGTTGGAGATAGCGGCCTTCCAGCCAGCGATCTCAGCCACGGAGTTGAGAATTGCCTGGGTTGGTTCAGCCTGATCGTAGTTACCAATCATGGAGATACCCCAGGTGTTCGAGTTGAAACCACCGACATGTGCGCCCTGGACAGCCTTGTCGAGTCCGCCGTAGCGGCCCTCATAGATGGTGCCGAACTTGTCCACGAGGACGTTGTATCCGATGTCGCACCAGCCGAGGTTCACGGCGTGGTACTGGTAGATGCCGCGCATCTGTGCAGCCGCGTCAGCCTTGGTGTAGTTGTTGTTGCCCGCGGTGTGGTGCAGGGTCATGGCCTTGACGCCGTTGTCGTAGGTCGGGCCCATGCAACGCTTGGACTCGTCAGCACCCCAGCCCGCGCGGGAGACAACCTTCGGCATGCCGTCGGTAACGGCGGTCTGCTCGATAGCCTCGCCAGCTTGTGCGTTGCCGTCGATGAAGACAGCTTCCATGCCCTCGACGCTGGTGTTAGCAGCGTCCGCCGGCTGCCCTGCCGGTTGCTCGGGGCTTTCGGCACCGAGCTCCTCGACGTCAGCTACAGGAGCGATGGCGCCCACGTTGTATGGCAGCGGAGCCGGACGAGGGTTGGCGGCCTGCTCGGCGGCTTGTTCGGCTGCCTGGTCGAGAACGGAAGTCTCGGAAGGTGCGGCCTCAGAAGGTGCAGCAGATTCGGTTGGAAGGGACTCCGCGGCACCCGGCTCCACCTCGGTCTCCTTGAAGCTCTCATCCAGGTTGGAACCAGAGACGAGGTCCACATTGCTGATGGAAACCTGCACGTCGTTGGTGGTTCCGGTGTAGATCAGCTCGGTGCCGTTGACGGCGTTGGGGTCGTCGTTGTTGTAGCTCAACGAATCCATGTCGTACCACTGCGTCCACGAGCCGTCGGCCTGCTTTGCACGCACGAATGCTGCCACGTCGCGGGGGCCCTTCCAGGTCACGGCGAACATAGAGAAAGGCTCGTCGCGGTGGAACTGCTTCACGGCGCGGGGGCCGTCGCCCTCGCCCTGTGCGGAGATGGCGGCGTCTTCGACAATGACGGTCTCGCCATCGCCAAAGCTGGTCGAGGCCGAGGAAACGTCAATTGGGCCGGAGCCGTTTTCCTGCGTGCGCAGGACCTGATTGCTGCCGAAGGCAGCGGCCGCGACCATGGAGATCGAGGTGACTCCGGCGATGAGCGGCGTGGACCACTTCGACTTGGTGGGAACAATGCGGCGTCGTAGTCGTAAGTGCACGTTTTCTCCCTAGGGTTTTGCGTAGCGTGTGTGGACTGCACGTGATGGATGCTCACGCACCGAGAGCGCTTAGCGCACTACGCGGGGAAAGCTGGAAATGGCAGTTAACCAGTGCAGGAGGTTTCGACAGCTAAAACCGCATACAAAAGTTAACAGTTGGGCAAGATGTTACTTCTGTTATTGCTGTGAGTTTTGTTGCGACACGCATCGAGAGTGCATTCTTGGGAAGACTTCTAATGCGTGTTATCTGGGTGTCCTCCGCGGTAGTGAGCGGGATCTGCAATAAGGTGGTGGCATGACTTCTTATGACCTCATCGTTGTTGGATCTGGATTCTTCGGCTTGACCGTGGCCGAGCGTGCTGCCTCGCAGCTGGGCAAGAAGGTGATCATCGTCGAGCGCCGTAACCACCTAGGCGGAAACGCCTACTCCGAGGCCGAGCCAGAGACCGGCATCGAGGTGCACAAGTACGGTGCGCACCTGTTCCACACCTCTAACGAGCGCGTGTGGAACTACGTCAATCAGTTCACTGATTTCACCGACTACCAGCACCGCGTGTTCGCCATGCACGATGGCACCGCTTACCAGTTCCCGATGGGTCTGGGCCTTATCAATCAGTTCTTCGGCAAGTATTACTCGCCGGATGAGGCGCGTCAGCTCATCAAGGATCAGGCAGGCGAGTTCGATGTCGATGAGGCACAGAACCTGGAAGAAAAGGCCATCGCACTGATCGGCCGTCCGCTGTACGAGGCTTTCATCCGCGACTACACCGCCAAGCAGTGGCAGACCGACCCGAAGGAGCTGCCGGCCGGCAACATCACCCGCTTGCCGGTTCGCTACACCTTCAACAACCGCTATTTCAATGACACCTACGAGGGCCTGCCAGTAGACGGTTACGCGGCATGGCTGGAGAACATGGCAGACCACGAGCTTATCGACGTCCAGCTGGACACCGATTGGTTCGAGGTTCGCGAACAAGTTCGCGAAGAGAATCCGGATGCGCCGGTTGTTTACACCGGCCCACTGGATCGCTACTTCGACTTCTCTGAGGGCGAGCTGGGATGGCGCACCCTGGACTTTGATCTTGAGGTCTTGCCGACCGGCGACTTCCAGGGCACCCCGGTGATGAACTACAACGATGCTGACGTTGACTACACCCGCATCCACGAGTTCCGCCACTTCCACCCGGAGCGGCAGGATAAGTACCCGAAGGACAAGACCGTCATCATGAAGGAGTACTCGCGCTTCGCTGAGTCGGGCGACGAGCCTTACTACCCAATCAACACTCCAGAGGATCGCACCAAGCTGGAGGCTTATCGACGCCGCGCTGCGGCCGAGGCGAAGGAGAACCAGGTTCTCTTTGGCGGCCGCCTGGGCACCTACCAGTACCTCGACATGCACATGGCGATCGCCTCTGCGCTGAGCATGTTTGACAACAAGCTGGCTCCGTTCTGGAACGAGGGCAAGGCGCTTGAGCAGGAGCGCGGCCACTAAGTCGAACTCCGTCAGCAGAACACTTAACACTCCACACTGTGGAGTGTTGGGTGGAGTGTTGTATGTGGTGTTGTGTAGTGTTGCGCAGGCCGGGAAAATTATGATTGACCTGCGGAATCATCTCGAACTTTGAGAATTTCGGACGAAGAACACGTGCGAACACTACACAACACACCACAGTGTGTGTAGTGTTTGAGAGTGTTCAGGAGCGTTGAGCCCTGATAGGGGGAGGGCGATTGTGGCCGATTTCCTGTTTGTAAACGTGTTGGCTCGGGCTGTCTGTCTAGGTCGACATGCACATGGCGATCGCCTCTGCGCTGAGCATGTTCGACAACAAGCTGGCCCCGTTCTGGAACGAGGGCAAGGTGCTCGAACAGGAGCGCGGCCACTAAGTCTCCTCTGCTGAGGTCGCGAAGCTTCAACCTTTAACGCTGCTCATAACACTCAACACGTGCACGTGTTGAGTGATGCGCCGTTTTCGAGCGCAGTTAGTCGTTCTGAACTGCGGGGATAAACACACGCACGGCGGGGCACTTCATCGTGGAACCGGCTATATCGAAATCCTCGATCAACTCCAGCGGCATTTACTGCCGCCGCCAGAACCGCGTGACTCTCTGACGGCTTTTGAACTTGTCTTCCCGCGACGCGACGAGGGCGGAGAGGGCTGTTGCGAGCGGGGGAAGTCTCGGGGCGCTGTGATCGACTATGTGCAGGAACATGTGACGGGATCGAGTCGTGAGCTCGCGGCGGCGGGCATGTCGGTGGGCGGTATTCATCGTGTGCTCAACGAGATGATGGAAGCTGGCGAACTTGTATGCACCGAGCCTTTGCGCAGTCCGAAACAACGGTATCGGTTCGCGTGATGGGTAGAAAATACCCCCATCACTCACGCGCGATGGCACCCCATCTCGTGATGTGTCATAATCCTCCCAATTAATGTGAACCGCAGCACACGGAGGATTGGTATGAACTCTCTCATCCTTATGGCCATCGGTCTTTCGATGATGGCCGTTGGCTACTTCTTGTACTCAAAATTTTTAGGTTCAAGAATCTATAGACTCTCCGATAGCTATAAGACGCCTGCCCACACCATGGAGGACGGCGTCGACTACGTGCCGACGAATAAGTACGTGCTTTGGGGCCACCACTTCACTTCGGTCGCGGGTGCGGCGCCCATCATCGGCCCTGCCGTCGCCGTTATTTGGGGCTGGTTACCGGCCTTCCTGTGGGTGACCATCGGCACCGTCTTCATGGCGGGTATGCATGACCTCGGCGCGCTGTGGGCTTCCCAGCGCCACCGCGGCCAGTCCATCGGTACGCTCTCCGGGCGCTACATCGGTGCGCGTGGCCGCAACCTCTTCCTGGTCGTCATCTTCCTCCTCCTGCTCATGGTGAACACCGCCTTCGGCGTGGTCATCTCCAATTTGCTGGTTTCGACGCCGACCTCCGTCATCCCGACGTGGGGCGCCATCATCGTCGCGCTCCTCGTGGGCCAAGCCATCTACCGTCTCAAGTGGTCGCTGCCGCTCGTTTCTGTTGTGGGCGTCGTTGCGCTCTACACGCTCATGATCATCGGTGATCGTTTCCCCATCGTGCTGCCGGAGACCGTTCTCGGCATCCCGGCGAACGGCGTGTGGATCATCGTTCTGTTCGTCTACGCGTTTATCGCCTCGCTGCTGCCGGTGTGGATGCTGCTTCAGCCGCGCGACTACATCAACGGCCTACAGTTGTTCATCGGCCTGGGCATCCTCTACGCTTCCTTCCTCTTCACCGCGCCCGACGTCGTCGCACCGGCGTTGCGCGACAACCTGCCGGCGGAAACGCCCGGTATCTTCCCGCTGCTCTTCGTTACCATCGCCTGCGGCGCAATTTCCGGCTTCCACGGCATGGTTGCCTCCGGCACGTCGTCGAAGCAGCTCGATAAGGAGACCGACGCTCGCTTTGTTGGTTACTTCGGTGCCATCGGCGAGGGCCTTCTTGCACTGGGCACCATTATCGCCACGACCTCCGGTTTCAAGACGCTCGCCGACTGGGAGCAGATCTACTCCGAGTGGAACGCCGGCGGTGTGTCCGCCTTCGTTGAGGGCGGCGGCAACCTCATTAACGAGGGCCTGGGTATTTCCACCTCGTTGTCCGCAACCATTCTTGCGACCATGGCCGTCCTCTTTGCGGCGACGACAATGGACTCCGGCGTGCGCCTCCAGCGCTTCGTCGTCCAGGAGATCGGCGAGATCATGGGCTTCAAGATTGGCGCCCTCGGCGCAACGTCCATCGCGGTGGGCATCGCTTTCGCCCTCACCTTCTCGCAGGGCGCGGACGGTTCCGGCGGCATGACGATCTGGCCGCTTTTCGGTACTACAAACCAGCTTATGGCGGGTCTTTCGCTCGCCGTCATCATGGTCATTCTCACGCACCTGCGCCGCCCCACGTGGCCGGTTGCCATCCCGCTCATCTTCGTTACCGCGATGTCTCTGTGGGCTGCAGTCAAGCAGCTAGGCACGCTGTGGGCTGCCCAGAACTGGCTGCTCTTCGCTATGGACGTCGTCATCGTTGTTGCTGCGGTGTGGGTCATCGTCGAGGTTATCGGCGCCGTCTCTGCGGCACGCAAGGCCCCGCCCGTCGAGTGGGGTGACGAGGATACGGACGCGCCGAACCCGGTGCGTCAGTCTGCCGACGTCCCTGTGGCCTAAGTCTCTATGAGCCTCACCAGTCTGCTCAAAGAGTTCTACGCCGCGCCGTACCGGCGCGAGTTCGCCCGGGCGCGCCGGGACGAGGACGACTTCTTTCGTCTCATCGTCCTCTCCGAGGCGCTGGGCATCCCGAATCCGGCGAGCTTTTACACGATTGAGTTGCTCCCGGTTATCTACGAAGACCTGCATGAATGGCATACACGCATGGGCATCGATCGCTCGCCGATTGAGGGGTTGAGCTGTTGCTAACGTTCTTTGGTGGCAAGGGTGGTGTGGGGAAAACCACGTTGTCGAATGCCTACGCGCTGGGCCGCTCGAAGCAGGAACGCGTCCTCGTTGTCTCCACCGATCCTGCCCATAATCTGGGCCACCTGTGGCATCAGGAGATCGGTCCGCAACCTGTGACGGTGCGCGAGAACCTCGACCTCGTGGAGCTGGACCCGGAGAAGGCGACCCACGCTCACCTCGCGCAGGCGGGGGAGACCATGCGCGCCCACATGCCGGAGCGCCTCCATAAGGAAGTTGATAAGCATCTGGAGCTTGCCGCAGCCTCCCCGGGCACGCATGAAGCTGCGCTCCTCGAGCAGATGGCCGTCCTTATCGAGGGCCACGAGGGTGCCTACGATCACATTATCTTTGATACCGCTCCGTCCGGGCATACCGCGCGTCTCATGGCGTTGCCCGAGCTCATGAGCGCGTGGACGGATGGTCTCCTCAAGCGCCGCGATAAAGCGGATAAGTTCGCGGACGTCGTCGGCTCGCTCGGTGGCGAGACCAAGTCACAGCGCCGTGACGCGGAGTTGCGTTCCATCCTTTATCGCCGCCGCACGCGCTTCGAGCATCTCCGTAACGCGCTGCGGTCCTCGACCTTCAATATCGTGCTCACGGCCGAGCGCCTGCCGGTCATGGAGACCATTGAGCTTTACACGGAGCTCGCCGAGCATCGCATACCGGTGGGAGAGTTGTTCATTAACCGCCGATCTCCGGCGGCGCTGCCTGGCCGGCGCGCGGTGGAGGAAGCAGCGCTTGCGACGCTATGCGCGGCGCTGCCTGGCGTGCCTGTCACTGAGCTTCCGCTGCTTGATTATGAAGTTGGTTCGCCCGAGGCGCTTGAGGAGGTAGCGACCTACCTGCAGCGATAGCTCAAACTTTCATCACACGAATTACTGGGTTGGTTCCCACTATTTGACCGCGCCCACTGCTCTTGCTCTGGTTAACTCTAGGTTAACGAATAGAGAACGCAGAGTTGTGCTCTCGCAATAGACACGAAAGTGAGTGGGTGAATAATCATGCTGAATATCCAGAATGCCCTTGATACCCTGCGCAAGGACCTTCACGAGTCCCACGGCCATAGCTTCTCTGCAGGAGAGATTGACTCGAAGCCGGATGAGGTTATCGTTCACCACCTCAAGGGCGAGACGCTCGACGAGTTCGTCCTGGTCATGGTCGAGCGCGAGCACTCCGAATACTTTGGTTAGCACTGCGTGCACGTCCGCTTCGCGTCTGGCGAGGATCCGTCACTGGCTGCCGCTGCTGTCGCGCTCACCAAGAAGTGCGCGGGCGATGCGCTGTACGTCGATGCTGCTGCCACGCACCCGGAGAACCCTCTCGGATTCCCATATGGCACACGTCCTCGGCGAGCGTGGCTTGGGCGAGGACCCGCCCGCTACCTCGATGAGGTACGCACCGTCGCCATGCCGGATTACATCGTCTACCTTGGCCGCGACCTTGGGTACGACGAGGCTGGCAAGGACATCAAGATCTGGGACATCGAGCCCGCCACCGCCGTCGAGGAAACCCGCGAACTCGCAGACGGCCTAGGCTCCCGCGTGCTCTACATGCTGGGCAAGCTCGGCGCATCGAGCTGACTTCTGAGGATGCGCCTGTCAGTGCCTAATCTGATGGCTTAGAAGTCCCCTTCGCTCCGCTACACCTTGTAAGTTTAGTGGACTCCTCGCGTCTCGAAGCTGATATGTTGAAGTCATACGGGATAGCGATCTGAGCAGTCGTTTAGAGGTCTTTCATTACACCAATGGCTTTTAAGAGGTGGGGAATGGCTGTTGAATTCTTAGAGCCTATCTCATTGGGGCCATGCATCTTCACATTCTTCATTGCCTGATCTAAATTGTGGAATGGGAAACTTTCAGCGAGGTGTTTCTTATTCTCTAGGAGACCCAACGTGTTTGCTTTTGCTGAAAGGGTTGCGCGTGTGTAGACATGAGTCAGTTTTGAGTGGTGCGCAAGCAGCCAAACCTCGAAGCATTCATTTGAGACGATAAATTGGCATGTCCGATTGCGGGTCGATAATTTTCGTGCTTGTGCGAACCCTTGTTCCAGTTGATTCTTGCTGCTCGCATCAACATCGACGACGAAATAGACTTTGTCGAATTCTTCGCGGCTGATCGCATTTTTGCTTTTCTTGACTATGTTTTCTGGCGAGTGGGATTCGTTAATAATTTGGATACCTGGCAAGCGGTAAAGACTTTTGAGCTCGTTGAAATATTCGATCTCAGTAACGCTGCCTTGAGCAATGATGAGGATCCTATCGTTCGCCTTTCTGGATCCTTCCTTTCGCTTTCTTCTTTGTCGATTCGACTTAGCGCTCATCTTTGCGGCATTCTCCCTATGTGGACGGTGCGAGAAGAGATAGGATCTTGGTTACTTGGGCGGAGTTCACGATCGGAATGGCGCCGTAATTACCCTGTAGATAGCGTTTTTCAATATTGTGAGAATCGCGAACTGGGAATTCGTCGAGACTGAAAAGCTCCGAATATGTGGCAGTTTTTTCAACAAACCAGATCTCGCTTCTTGTCAGCACCTCACTGGGGTGCCGACCAACTAGGGTGCTGTCATGTGAGGAAAAAATCAACTGAGCACCGTGCTTGTTTAACTCTGCGTGATTAAAGAAGCTGATCAGCTCTCGGACTAATACCGGATGTAGCGAACTATCGATCTCGTCAATTAAGAGGACACTACCCTGCGTTAGCGCGTAGAAAGCGGGAATAGCTAGGTCAATCCAGGCCCTTGTACCAAGTGATTCTTCAGATTCCTGCAGGTCGAATTGTTTTCCACTGGCATCGGAGTGCTTGAACTCGATGTATTTTAAGTAGTCCTGCACATCCTCCTTTTTCAGTCGAATTTCCGTATAAGCTTCGGGCTCCTCGCCGAAAAGATCGGGCTGGTCTGGGTGGAGCAAGAGGTGAATCTGGCGGATTTTTTCCGGTGCTTTTTCTTCGATGCTGACACCGCTGATGCCGACATCAGCGAATTCGAGTGATGCACGCAGAACTTCCATCCATGCAGTGTTCTGACTAGCCAGTTCGATGAGCCAGGAATGGCGAGCGTATTGCTCGCTTTCGCGACCGGCAATGAAAGGAAGAACGCCGTTGGTCCACCATCGAGATGCCTGAATATGGTTACTAGAGCTTTGAACGCGCAACCACGCTGACAACGTTAGCGTCCAAGGGGCGAGGAAACCTTGTACATTCTCGCGAATAGCGCGAGTGAGCTTGGCCTCTGGCTGAAATTCAACATCATCCCGATTTCGACTGAATATTAGCCGCCAATTCCGCTCAGGGTTTGCCTTCAAGGTCTCGGAAATGACGCCGTCATCATCAAGGTGTAGGGCCCACAAATACCGGACATCATTAGTGACATATTCGACTTCGAAGCTCGTTGGTTCATCGGTATGTAGTTTGTGCGGAACTCGCATACGTTCGACGGAAGAATCGGAGGTGACAGAGCTCAAAACTGCGTCGCGCAATAATCCTAAGGATTTGAGAATTGTTGTTTTGCCAGACGCATTCGCTCCAAAAATTGCGGCACGGGTCTCTATATTTTCGTTCCAGCTCTCTCCAGGGCGCGGACGAAGTGTCTTGAAACTTCTTTTCTGCAGGTCAAGGACTGTCTCTTCGTAGAAGGATTGGAAGTTCTTGACGCTCAGTGTTAACAGCATGCCTATATCCTACGGCGTGCCGCGTTCAAATTAGGCTATTGTCTCAATTTTTGCACAAAAGCTACGAAATTTTCACTTCTAGGTATATTTGCACTGGCGGGATTCGATCCGGATTACTGTGCTTCCAAAACCGTGCTGGTAATCCACCTTGCCGTAATCGTCGCATTCGCTCTGAAGTGCTGCAAGTCGCCCCGTGACCTAATTTCTGGAAGGGTACGCTCGGGGAGAATCTGGCTGCTGCGTTCATGAACCTGCGTCTTCTGGATACTAGCCCGGATTTTTCATCCGCTTCCTGTGGCATGTTGAATTTTTAATGTGTTGTGGAGGGCGGGTTTGGGGCTGGTTAGTACCCGGTTGTCCCTCCGGAGTGGGGCAGGTCCACGGTTCTGCGGTGGTGTGGCTAGGTCGTGTCTCTTAATTGGGTTTAAGCCAGTCAAACACGGCAAATAGGACCATGCAGCCTCGATAGTTGATGGCGTGCTTTTCACATCGGGTAGCAAGGCCCCTCCACTGCTTGGTACGGGAGAAAAATCGCTCGACGACGATGCGAACTTTGTACCGATTCGCATCACGCTTGGGAGGGCACCCGCCTTTGGCACCTTTACTTTGCGGTTATTGACCTGGTCTTTTCTCTAAGGTGAGACAAACTTAATACCCTGTCGGCGGCAATGGTCCCGGTTAGCAGCAGACGAATACGCTCGATCTGCAATCACTACGTTGGGGCGCACACGCGGCCGACCGGCATCTGACAGATTAGGAACACGCAGCTCTTCGAGGACGTCAGGCAAGACCACACCGTCGTGGCATTGCCCACCGGTGACGATGATGACCATCGTGCGGTCTTTGCCATCAACGCCGGCATGTGTTTTCGTCGCAAGCCCTCCGCGTGTCCTGCCTACAGCGTGACCTGCAGGTTCATCGCAAAGCGGCGAGGAATTCTTGTAATTTGTACGAGCCCCCCTGTGTGCTGATCGGGTCGGGGTGTATTCGTGGCGTGCTGGTGTGCACGCGAAAACATGCCATCGACGCTTAGTGCCCAGTCGATGTCGCCTTCAGCGTCTTTCAGCGCCAGGACGTGTTGATGGATGGCGCCATAGATTCCCGTGTTCGAGTAGAGATTGTGGCGTTTCCACACCGTCTGCCAAGGCCCAAAACGTTCTGGAAGAACTTGCCATGGGCATTCGACGTGGAATCTGTAGACAATGACTTCCATGATGGTGCGGTTGTCAGAAAATGGCCTGCCAACTTTTCCGGCGGTAGAGGGAAGGCGTGGCGCGATAATCTCCCATGTAGTCTCGGGAATCTCGCGGAAATACTCAGATCTGCTCATACCGAAAAATCTTCCACTCTCACTCTCCATTCATTAGGAGACACGACCTAGGACGATTGACTATGCCCTCGGCCGACTTCGAGCTTGAGCGATTTGAAGCTCGGGTTGCAGATACCCTTGATGAATTCAAGGATGGCGCCTGCGCCTCTTCGTTGTCTTGGATTGAGCTGGGTTGGTGGGCCGCATCGCTGAATTTCGCTGGCGAATCGATGCGGCTGGTCTCACTTGGGGCGCTGTTCCTGCCGTCGGAGCTTAGAAGAAATCACGAAACCGATTCTATTCTCGCGACATCTCTGAATACCTCGGCGCGAATTTTTCCATCTGTTCAAGCACGAGCTTGATGGCCTCTGGCGCCTTGTCCGGTGGATACTTGTAGTCGCGTAGCAACCTGCGGACCGAGCGTCGTAGTTTCGCACGTACGTCATCGCGTACTGTCCAGTCGGTCTTCGCATCGCGGCGCAGCATGGAAACGAGCTGGCGTGCGATTTCAGCAAGAACTTCGTCGTCCATGAGCTCGGTTGCGGATTCGTTTGTCGACACCGCGTCGAAGAAGGTGAGCTCATCATTGCCTAGTGGCGGGGTGAATTGTTCACCGCGTTTGCTTTCCTTGACAATCTCCTTGGACAGGCGGATGAGTTCGGCGATAATTTCGGCGGCCGTGAGCTGCTGATTGGTGTACCGATTCATCAGCTCGGTGATCCGCTCGGAGAACTGCTTGGAGCGCAGCTCGTTGTTTCCTGTGGCGGTGCGGGCTTCCTGCTGGAGCTGGCGGCGCAACGCATCGATGAGCAACGAGACCTCAGAGGGGGATTGTTTGTCCTTGAACAGGTCGACGGTGAGATCTTGCAAGTTCGGAATCTCAATCCCGGCCTGGCGGTAGATGTCGATGACACCGGTGGCCTCAGCCGAATCAACGACCAACTTGCCTAGGGCGTTGCGGATGGAGTCGCTAATCGGCTCGCCATTGGCCACGCGGTCGCCCGCATCGAGCTTGATGAGCCAGTTCTTGACCTCGGAATAGAACTGCACGCTCGGACGGAATTCATCGGCGGCCGGGCTGTTGGACGCAAGCGCCCATGCACGTGCGAGCCTTCCTGCCTGACGCTTGAACTCGTCCGCGACGGGACGCGCATTTGGCTTCTCGGGGTCGTAGTTGCCTTCGGTTCTTGGATTGCGAAGGAAACCAGTGACATCGAGCAGGGCACGACGAAGGTTGGCGTCATCGATGAAAGCGGTGTTCTTCCATTCGATTCCCACAATGTCGTCGAGACGAGCCAGGAATCCCTTCGCCAGAGTTAGTGCTTCCTCAACGTCCTGGCCTGTGACCTTGGTTCCGTCGTCGGAAGGGTTAAGGGTGAACTCCGCAAGAGCTTTCTCCAGGTTCTCCACCAGCGGAGCATAGGCGACAAGGAGGCCATCCTGCTTGTTTCGGAACGTGCGGTTCACACGGGCGAGGGTCTGCATGAGCAGTGCACTCTTGAGTGAACGGTCAATGTAGAGCGTGTGCAGGGGCGGTGCGTCGAAGCCGGTGAGCATCATTGATTGGACGATGGCGATTTCCAGCTCGTCGTCGACGTCCTTGATGCGGTTCTTCACTGCCTTGAGCGCGCTCGGGCGGCGCATGTGGACCTTGAGCTCATCCGGGTCGGACGGCGCGGCAGAGTAGATCACCTTGATCTTGCCCTTGTCATCGGCATCCGAATGCCACTCAGGGCGCAGCGCCACGATCTTGGAGTAGAGGCGCGCCGCAATGGAACGCGTGGCGGTGACAATCATCGCTTTGCCCGGTGCACCGATGAATTCCCGCATGTTTTCGCGCCGGTCTTCCCAGTGGCGAACAAAGTCCTCAGCGAGCGCATCCAAGCGGTCGTCGGAACCGTAAATGATTTCCAACGCGGCGACGGAGCGCTGAATCCGGTCGCGCTCCACCTCGTCGAGACCCGTGAGCACTTCCTCGGCAGAGTCATCAATATCGTCATCCGTGATTCCAGCAATGCGCTTGAGTGGGATGAGGCGCGGCTCGAAGTAGACGGGCACCACGGCACCATCTTCGACGGCGCGGTTCATGTCGTAGACATCCACGTCGTCACCGAAGACCTTGCGCGTATCGCGGTCCCATTCCTTGAGCGGGGTACCGGTAAACGCCAGCATGGTGGCATTCGGCAACGCATTGCGCAGGTGCTGTGCGTAACCATCAGCGGCGGTATCGCCAAAGCCATAGTGGGAACGGTGTGCCTCGTCGACGATGACCACGATGTTGCTCCGGTCAGAGAGCAACGGGTGCTCGGTCTCACGCAACTCACCCTGGCCGTTCAAGCCAAACTTCTGGAGGGTAGAGAAGTAGATGCCACCGGAGGTTTTCTGCGACAGCAGCTCACGCAACTCAGCACGCGACTCGATATTGCGCGGTGCCTCCGGCAGGATGGTGGACCGGTTGAAGGTCTCGAAGAGCTGCTCATCTAGCTCGGTACGGTCATTGAGCACAATGACGGTCGGGCTGAGCATCTCGGACCGGCGCATAATCTTGGCGGTGTAGAGTTCCATCTCCATGGACTTGCCGGCACCCGTCGTGTGCCAGATGACGCCAGCGCGCTTGTCGCCGCGCGCCGCCGTGATCGTGGAACCCACAGCCTTGGTCACCGCGAAGTACTGGTGCGGCTTCGCGATGCGCATGACTAGCCCCTCGGCCGTGTCATCGAACGCCGTGAAGTCGCTGTAGAGCTGCCCAAAACGCTCCACATTAAACAGACCATCAAGCAACAGGTCCAGTTGCGTGACCGGCTCGCCGGCCACAACCATGTTGTCGGATGGGACAGGACGGCCGTCCTCATTCACGTTCCACGGTGCGAAGTGGTTCCACGGAGTAAACGGCGTGCCGTACTTGGCGCTGAGGTCATCCGAAGGAATCACAATATTGGCAAAGCGGAAGGCCATGCCGAATTCCTTGACGTACGTCTGCAGCTGATTGTGGGCGCCTTCGATTGAGGTATTCGCGCCCGTCTTCTTCAGCTCGATGAATGCCAGCGGCATGCCGTTGACGTAGCAGACCACATCGAAGCGACGTTCCCCATCAAGGTTTGCAACGGTGACCTGGTTGAGCGACAAATAGTCGTTCATGTGCGGCTGTGAGGACAGGAAGACGATGGTCGGGTTCTGGATATTGCCCTCGTGGTCGATGTACTCGATACCGCGATAGCCTTCCACCAGAATCTGGTGAATGCGTCGGTTCTCCGCAATCGCGGACTGCGACTTCGGCGTGATGACCTCACCAATCGCCTGGTCGAGGTACTCCTCCGGTACGCCCGGGTTGAGGTTGCGCACGGCATTGCGCAGACGCCCGCGCAGCACGATGTCATTCCACGTGTCGCGCTCGCCGGAGCCCGGCGCAAAGTCCGGGCCATGCCCAGACACCCACTCCAGTTCCGCCAGGTGGTCCTGAACGATGAGTTCGAGGGATTCTTCGCTCAACATGAGCTTCTCCTTAGGAGTTGTAGGGGTAGGGTTGCTTAGCTTTCCGACGCCGCCGTGTCCGCAACGTCCGCAGCCTCCTCCGCTTCACCGACCGTGATGCGGCCGCTCATGAGGAGGGGAAGGAGTTCGTCGCGGGTTCGGGCGAGGACGTGGTTTTCATGTATAAGGGCATTGCACTTTGGAATGAGTACATCCATTAGTTTGCCAAGCTCAATCGACTTCGGGTCATCGGGATCAGGGATAGCGCAGCTTGCGATATCAGCCCATTTTGCTCGGGGCATTCGAGTACCGTTTGAATTCTGCGTCGCAATAGCGACGGTTTCCTCGGCACTCATTGCTGCCAGTAATAAGCCTCGATAAGAGTCTTCGCGAGGACGGACAACGAGAACGTCGGTGGAACAATAGCCGCCGATTGGAGCAACACCTACCTTATGGAAGTAGGGGCGCAACTTGCCGAAGAGTACATCGCCTACCAGGAATGATGACTTCGCAGAGGTAGCTTCGGGTACCTGCGTATGGCGTGAGATCCAAATTTGTTTTGAGTCGAAGTGCTCGAGATTGATAAGAGCCTTTGATTCATCCATTTCTTCTGGTTTGACATTCTTCTTAACCAGTTCGCCGATGCTCTCAATTGCGTGATTGCTAGATTTCGGAATTGCTGTGTATAGATTTTTGACGAGCTCGTTAGCCGTTGCGAGTACGCGAACATTCGCTGTGATTTTGTCGTCGAGAGCCCGGAGCGGAGCAGATATGGATTGCTGTTGTCGTACTGAAAAATCGGGCAGTTCCAGTTGCTCCAGCATTCCTTTCGTGAGAGCAGCTCGTGAAGCTCCGGATGATGCGAGCGTCAATAGGTGCTGTTTTACCTCGGGGGAATACAACCAGTACATAAGCCAGTAAGGGTCGAGCTGGTCTGGATTTGCTCGGATGATAGCGACGTGTTGATTGACGCGGGCTTGCTGTCGACGGTTCCAGATTGCGACTCTTGCCGTTGAGTCACCGGTGATATTTAAGAGCACATCATTGAGGTGGACACTGACACCTTCCATCGCTTGAGCTTGTTCTTCAGAGATAAAGGCTAGGCCTGATTCGTGGAATGACAGATCTATTATGTTCTGGGAGCGAATAATCGGAATTCCGGAGTCGATGTAGGCGCTCTTGCCGCCACGAGGTGTCGAGCCTGAGCCAATTTTGGTAGTCAGTTCTTTCAGGTTGGGCATGTTACTTCAACCTCCCCAGCTGTTCGCGCACAACCTTGTCTAGGCGGGCGGCGTCGTCAAGCGCGGCGGTGAGCTCGTTGGTGAGTCGGGTGATTTTCTCGTTGATGGGCTCGTCGTCTTCTTCGACCTCGGCGAAGCCGACGTAGCGGCCGGGGGTCATGGCGAAGTCGGCGTTGCGGATGTCGTCGAGGGAGGCGGACTTGCAGAAGCCGGCGATGTCCTCGTAGGCCTCGTCCTTCGGTGCGGAGGTGCGGCCGCGCCACAGGCGGAAGGTGTCGGCGATCTTCTGGATGTCGTCGTCGCTGAAGGTGCGTTCCGTGCGGTCAATCATGTGGCCGAGCTCGCGGGCATCGATGAAAAGCACCTGGTTGGTGCGGTCGATGGTGCCCTTGGAACCGGCCTTCTTGTCTTTGGCGAAGAACCAGACGCAGACCG
The DNA here is from genome assembly GCF_001807215.1 of Corynebacterium sp. HMSC05D08. NCBI lineage: Bacteria > Bacillati > Actinomycetota > Actinomycetes > Mycobacteriales > Corynebacteriaceae > Corynebacterium > Corynebacterium sp. HMSC05D08. The sequence continues at coordinate 52,319 of NZ_KV788330.1, forward strand.
GAATCTGCGTGCCGCGGAAGAGCTGTGCAGGAAGTGCGATGACGCAAGAGACGATGTCGTCTTCGACCATAGCCTTGCGGATATCGCCTTCACCGGAGGAGTTCGACGTCATCGTGCCGTTGGCCATGACGACGCCGGCCTCACCCTGAGAGGTGAGCTTGGAAATGATGTGCTGCATCCACGCGAAGTTTGCATTGCGCTTGGGCGGGACGCCGTACTTCCAACGGGAGTCCTCCTCGTTTCGCGACCAATCCTTGATGTTGAACGGTGGGTTGGCCATGACGTAGTCCATCTGCTTGTCCGGATGGATGTCACGGGCGAAGGTGTCGGCCCAGCGCTCACCCAAGCCAGCAGAGCTAATGGCGTGGATGGCCAGGTTCATCTTGGCCATGCGCCAGGTGCGCTCATTGAGCTCCTGACCGTAGATGGCCAGAGCAGTGCGGTCTTTCTCCGTGGTTTCGAGGAACTTCTCTGCCTGCACGAACATGCCGCCTGAACCACAGCACGGGTCGTAGACGCGACCCTGGGTCGGCTCCAGGATTTCTACGAGGGTACGTACGACAGGGCGGGGAGTGTAAAACTCGCCGCCACGCTTGCCCTCAGCACGGGCGAACTTCTCCAGGAAGTACTCGTAGACCTCACCCAGCAAATCGCGTGCGCGTTCTGGCCCCTCCGCGGTGAAACGCGTGGTGCTGAACAAGTCGATGAGTTCGCCCAAACGACGCTGGTCAACGCTTTCCGAGGCGAAGTTCGTGGGCAGGGTACCTAACAGTGACTCATTGTCCAGCATGAGCTGTTTCATCGCGTTATCGATGAGCTTGCCGATGGACTGGTACTCCTGGCCGGCGTCGGCCGACTTGCCCTTCGAGTTGTCACGCAGGAAGGTCCAACGAGCGATGGGGTCGACCCAGAAAACGTTCTTCTCACGGTAAGCGTCGATATCCTCCAGGTCTTCCTGGATGTACTCTTCGCTATCGCCGCGCTCCTCGCCTTCGGCACGCAGCTCCGCGCGACGGGCATCGAAAGCATCAGTGACGTATTTGAGGAACACCAGTCCTAGGACGATGTCCTTGTACTGGGAGGCGTCCATGGAGCCGCGCAGCTTGTCTGCTGCCTTCCATAAGGTGTCCTTGAGCTCTTTGAGGGTGGTGGCGGAGGCAGGCTCTACGTTCTGCTCATCCTTGACTGAGTTAGTCATTTTTTCTCCTTACATATAACGGTGTTTGTGTGTTTGAATGTTGAACTCTGTTATTAGCCTGGTGGGGATTGTGCACGAGATTCAGCGATGGTGACAGCACCGGTACCTATCGACATGACGAGGCCGTGCTCAAGTTCATCGAGGCTATGTAACTGTTCTAAGAGCTGCTGGCGTCGTGCGCGGAGCTGGTGCTCGACTGAGCAGAGGTGCTGCGCATTCTTGCGAGGCAATACGGGGAAGTACACCGATCCCAACTCGGAGGAGACAGCTTCGTTGATAGCCTTCTCTACGAGGTAGGGAATGCAGACCTGTTCCAAGGGCGTGTGGCTGCGTCCACGGAAAGTGCGGCATCGTAGTGCTTGAGCCGGTGCAGTGACTAGCTTGCCGCCTTCCTCATCGATGAGCGCGCGTGGTCTGGGGCTCTTGATGAAGACCACGTCCCCTGGTTCTGTGAGGGTGCCGCGCGGTGCAATGTCCTCCAACCGGAGACGATCGATGCAACGTGCGCCCTGTGGAATGCTCCCCAGAATTTCGGGTTCACCGATGAGTTCCAGTTTTGCTACTGCTTCGGGGGCGAGATCACGTTCGGCAATGCGGGAGCCGCTGAGTTTCTGCAGCACCCCAGTGCGAGCGTTGGTCGCGGCCTTCCACGGTAGGTACTCAAGGCGCGTTGCCCCCGATTCAGCGCGCATACCAATCTTTGGCTGCGCGTCCTCCAACCCTGCTGAACTGATGTCTAACCCTGCCTGATGCGCGGTGTGCATGAGATCGGCGGCGGAAGACGTCGACGTAGAAGAAAAGACCGAGTCATCGAGAGAATGAGTACGACTGCGCCAGGCATCAGCGGCGCGAAGAATACGACCGCGGACAAAGGTGTGCTTGCGTGCTTCATCCGGTGTGGTGAGCATGGTTGCCCAGTCAGAGACGAGACCGGGTGTCTTAAGGTCCGGCACGTCAGCGATAACGGCAGCAGCATCGGCAGGGTTGCCTATGGCCTCGCGATTAGGGCGCTTGAGAATCCATAGTGCGCCCTGCTGCTGTCCGCGGTCCGGAAAAATGCCTCGGGGCAGCCGTGCACTGTAACGCAGTGGTGCAATCGCGCCGGTTTCAGTCGGTGCGAGGAAACGCCGTCGGACGACCTCCGCTAAAGAGTCCTCGATAAGCATGTCTGCGGTGGAAATACAGAACATTGCGCCGCGTTCGTCCAAGTTGTCGAGCAAGTCCTGGAGGTGCTCGAAGTATTCGGTCGCATTTTTGAGAGGGGAAGGAGCGCCGAGGACGATGAGAGAATTTGTCGGGATCTCCTCGCTAGCGTCGATGAATTCCACGTTTCGGCACGCTAGTTCGGCCCAATAGAGAGAGTCTGGTGCGCAGTCCTTGCGATATCCGATGTTGAGCGCCAGCGTTTCTTCGAGTTCCCGGGCGAGTCCAGTGACGAAACCTAGGCTGTATTCATCAGTAGGGATGATAGGTGGAGTTGGGTTTTCTAGCGTGAGGGCTTCCGATACTGCTTGCATAGCGCGGGAAGTAAAACGGGAAGAGAGTGTTACCTGGCGCTGAGCACTGAGGTCATCTGCAAGACGGGCGAGCGCGGTCGCGGGCCCGAAAGCTGCCTCGGCTACCTGCTCTGCTGCTTGTGCGATGTCAGCTTCAGAGGCATCAGAAGGAATGTTGTCTGCTGCGCGCTGGTACGCCGCGGTAAGAGAGTCGATTACTGCAGCAGAGGGCGAAAAATCCTGAGGGGAGGAAGCCGTGTTGCAGTTCAAAAGGCCCAACGCCGCGCGTGCCGGATTGCGGAGCAGCATTCGGTAGAGCGAAGAATAAAAGAGGGCATCTTCAACGGCTGTGTCGCGGCGGCCGAGCTTAGTTGCTCGCAGCCAATCTTGAATTTCGGTGATGGCGTAGTAGGGGTGGCCATCATGTTCTCCGCAAGGGGAGGGGAAGGGCGCGATGGATTCTGAGTTAAAGCGCTGAATCCACTCGTTGACCGCGGGGCGCGTAACGCCGGTCAGCCGGGCGACATCGGCGAGTGTCAGTGTTGCGGTCACTTGAGGCCTCCTTTCATAGGGTAGTGATGGGGAACAAGGGCGAGCGGTCATCGCTGATCGCTCTGTCCAATACGTTAAATGAACTCGATTAAAGTACCCAGCTTTTAGTCTGTTAATTATCCTGAAGGGGGCTTAAGGCCGATTAATTAATAATGAAAGAGTGTTGCCCAAGAGTGGTTTGGTTTTCGCGGGGATCGGGCTTCAAAGTCGACATGTGCATGGCTATCGTCTCCGCGCTGAGCATGTTCGACAACAAGCTGGCTCCGTTCTGGAACGAGGGCAAGGCGCTTGAGCAGGAGCGCGGCCACTAAAACAGCTTGCCTGCTTCAATCCCCGCCGACGAGGAGCTTTGAATCTTCTTCGGCGGGCTTTTTGTGTCTGTACGCCGGCGCTTTGCCGGTTTACGCGTGTCGCGAGTCGGTGTTGAAACCGGTGGCAAATCTCCGTAAGGTTAACATTAGGTTAACAAACAGAGAACAGAAAGTAATTGGGTGAGTGCCATGACGCATCTCAATGATCACCGCCTCGCGACCCTGCGCCAGGACCTCCACGACCTGTACGGCAACACTCACGCTGCCGCGGAAATCGACGCCGAGGTAGACGCGGCAATCGCGCGCCATACTGCCGGTGCAACGGTCGAAGAATTCATCCCTGTTCTGGTTGAACGCGAGGTAAAGGAATACTTCGGCGGGCACCGCATCCATGTCCGTTTCTCTGCTGGCACCAACCACGCCCTTGCGGAGAAGGTTGTTGAATTGACCAAGGAACAGGCCGGCGACGCCTTGCTTGCCGACGCCGCTCATTTCCACACCGAGGTTGATCCCAACAACCGCATGGTCAGCATGCCTGACTTCATCGTGTACCTAGGCCGCGAGATCCCACGCGACGAAGCAGGCAAGGACATCAAGATTTGGGATATCGCTGCGGCCAATACGCCAGAGGAAGAGCGCGAACTTATCGATGACCTCGGCGCCCGCGTGCTTTACATGTTGGGCAAGCTGGGCATCGAGCCAGTAGGCGATAAGGCCCCTGTCGAGGCCTAATCTCCCAACTAGAAGCGATAGGTCGAGTGCCTCCGATTCTTCGCGCAGAGTTGATTCATCCGAGGGCGAAAGCAGATGACCTTCATCGAAAGATAGAAGGCTCTGCTTTTTAATAGATGGAGAATGCGAGCGCATTTATGGCCTTTTCGGTGCGGATTAACCGTCGTGCTCACGGCCAGATTGTGTTAAATGCGCGTCACTGCAGCCATGAATCCGTGTGGGAGCGAGGTTATCGGCCACAAACCACTAGGCTGTTTGACTGAATATTGTCATAAAACCGTTTGGAGAATCGAAGTAATCGTGACTGCCAACAATTCCTCCGCCAGCGCCGCTGGCAGCGAAACCCGCGTTTTCGAACCTGTTCAGCGAATCTTGCTGCCCAAGCGCGGCGAGCCTTTTGACGTCCGGATGCTCTATCTCATCGAGTCTGAGCAAAACCGCGAGCGCCTGAGCTGGACCAACCGCACCGCGGTGACGATTCCAGCGGGTGAAGAGGCTTCTTTCGAGACCTACTTCAACGCTTTCCCTGCCTCCTACTGGCGCCGCTGGTCCCAGCTGAAGTCCATCGTGCTCTCCCTCGAACTCGAAGGCCAAGCCAACGTCTCCATTTATCGCTCCAAGCAGGATGGTCAGCGCATCTCCGTGGCCAACCACCTGGTCGGCAGCGGTCACCACGACTTCGAACTGCCGCTGAAGAACTTCGAAGACGGCGGCTGGCTGTGGTTCGACATCACCGCAGAGAAGGAAACCGTCCTTTCTAATGCGGCATGGTGCGCTCCACATGAACCAGGCCCGCAGATTATGCCGGACGGTACGGAGATCCCGGCGTCGGAAAAGCGCGTTGCCGTGGGCATTCCTACCTTCAACCGCCCAACCGACGCCGTCGCAGCGCTGCAGGCTCTCGCCGAGGACCCAGTGGTCGACGGCATCATTGACTACGTTCTCATGCCGGACCAGGGCAACCAGCACCCAGCAGACGAGCCAGGCTACGAGCAGGCCGTCGAGCACTTCGGCCCGCGCTTCCGCGAGTTCCGTCAGGGCAACCTGGGCGGCTCCGGCGGCTACTCCCGCATCATGTACGAGGCGTTGGAGAACACCGATTCCCCGTTCATCCTCTACATGGATGATGACATCGCCATCGAACCGGACTCCATCCTGCGCGCAGTGCAGGCCGCGCGATACGCCGCCAAGCCGATCATCGTTGGCGGCCAGATGCTGAACCTGCAGGAGCGCTCCCAGCTGCGCACCACTGGCGAGCAGGTCAACAAACACGTCTTCATGTGGGGCGGGGCCCCGCACGCGGTCTACGACCACGACTTCGCCAAGTACCCATTGCGCGCTATTGGTGACGCCCAGTCGCACCTCGACCCACGCAAGTACGACTCCCGTGCTCTCCATCGCCGCGTCGATGTCGAATACAACGGCTGGTGGATGTGCCTCTTCCCGCGCGTCGTAGCTGAGACCAACGGCCAGCCGCTACCACTGTTTATCAAGTGGGATGACACCGAGTACTCCCTGCGCGCAGCCGCTAACGGCTTCCCAACTGTCACCTGGCCGGGGGCCGCAATCTGGCACATGGCGTGGGCGGACAAGGACGACGCCATCGACTGGCAGGCGTACTTCCACCTGCGCAACCGCCTCATCGTCGCTGCGATGTACCACGACGGCGACGTCAAGGGCATTACGAAGTCCATCTTCAAGTCCACCCTCAAGCACACGATGTGCATGGAGTACTCCACCATGGCTATCCAGCTGGAAGCTATGAAGGACTTCCTCGCCGGCCCGGATCACCTCTTCGACATCCTGGAATCCTCCCTGCCGCGCATCGCGGAAATCCGCAAGAACTACTCCGATGCCGTCATCATCGAATCCGCCGACCAACTGCCGGCTCCGACCGGCGCGCCGGGCGTGCCGACCCGCAACATCGGCGGCCGCCTCGGCAAGGTCAAGAAGCTGCCATGGCTGCTCAAATCCGCGAAGCACCTTGTCACCAAGGAAGACCGCGCGCACCACGAGGCGCCGCAGCTCAACCTCACCCCCGACGAGGCGCGCTGGTTCACTCTGTCCCGCGTGGACTCCGCAACAGTTTCCACCGCCGGCGGTACCGGCGTGGCCTTCCGCAAACGCGACCGCGATCTGGCCACCGACCTCGTCAAGCAGACCCGCGGCCTGCTCAAGGAGATCGAGGAGAACTTCGATGATCTGAAGTCGCAGTATCGCGCCGCGATGCCGGAGCTGACTTCCCGCGAATCCTGGAGGAAGGTATTCGATGCCCAGTAAGCTTTCTGTAGCTGAATCACACGTTCTGGAAAGCATCCAGAACGCAGCTTTCGACGTCCCTGGAGTTGTACCTGCCGCCCGCGGCTTGAGCCACCTTGGCGAGCACGCCCTCGGCTGGATGGGTGCTTCCGCAGTGATGTACGCGGTCAACCATGATGACAAGGCGCGGCGTCGCCAGTGGGCATACGTAGGCGCGGGTGCATTTACAGCCCACGCGGCGAGCGTTGTAATCAAGCGCATCGTGCGCCGCAAGCGCCCTGACTACCCCTACGTTCGCGTCGGCGTGGGCACCCCGTCCAAGCTGTCGTTTCCGTCCTCGCACTCGACGTCGACAACCGCGTTCCTCGTGGGCGTCGCACACCTAACCGGCAATCCGTTGCCGCTCCTTGGTGTGCCTGTGATGATGGCTTCGCGTATGGTGCTCGGAGTGCATTACCCAACGGATACCGCGGTTGGAGCTGCGATCGGTGCAGTCACCGCAGAGGCATTAACCCGCTATGAAAGGAAGACCGCGTGAGCGAGACACACCACGAAGACGGTTCGCAGCGGGTATTCCACTCTGAACCGCATACCTCAGGCATCGACACCGGCCGCAAGCGTAAGCCGCCGAAGAACCTCGTCGACGGAATGATCAAGGCGCTGCGCCCAAAGCAGTGGGTTAAAAACGTCCTCGTCCTCGCCGCTCCAGCAGCAGCGGGTGCGGACGCACTGTTCCATTCGCGCGTGCTTCTCGACGTCCTCCTTGCCTTCATCGTCTTCTGCATGGGCGCGTCCTCGATTTACCTCATCAATGACGCTCGCGACGTCGAGGCTGACCGGGCTCACCCGACCAAGCGCTTCCGTCCCATCGCGGCCGGCGTGCTGCCGGTGGGCCTGGCGTATGCGATGGCAGCGCTGCTCATTGTCGGTTCCATCGGCTTGTCCTTCTTGGCCACCGCTGGCCCACAGCTGGCAATCGTGATGGCTGTGTACATCGCTTTGCAGCTGGGCTACTGCTTTGGCTGGAAGCACATGCCGGTCATCGACATCGCGCTGGTTTCCTCCGGCTTCATGTTGCGCACCATGGCTGGTGGCGTGGCAGCGGGCATCGTGCTTTCCCAATGGTTCCTGTTGGTTGCGGCATTCGGTTCGCTGTTCATGGCTTCCGGTAAGCGTTACTCGGAGATTCTTTTGGCCGAGCACACTGGTGCGAAGATCCGCAAGTCCCTTGAGGGCTACACGCCGACCTACCTACGCTTCGTCTGGACCCTTGCGGCTACCGCTTTGGTCATGTCCTACTCGCTATGGGGCTTCCAGCTTTCCAACGCCGCTGATGGCCCAGCTGGCGTCTGGTACCAGGTTTCGATGGTTCCATTTACGATTGCCGTGCTGCGCTATGCTGCCGACGTCGACCGCGGCAATGGCGGCGCACCTGATGAGATCGCGCTCGAGGATCGTGCCTTGCAAGTACTCGCCCTTTTGTGGCTGGCTTGTATCGCAATGGCGGTTTATATTATCCCAGTGTTTTAACGCCGTGAGCGCCGCGAATACGGTCAAATCTAAAGGGGGATGTTAAACTTTTTCCCCATGAATAACACTGATAACAGGAATCTGCTTCGGTATAGCGCCGTTGCGTCAGCTCTTGTTATTGGTGTTTTTGCGTTTTGGGGTGGCTTCGCCCGCCGGTGGATTTCCGATGACGGCCTCATAGTCCTGCGCACGGTCCGCAACCTGGAAGCTGGGAATGGCCCAGTCTTTAACGCCGGTGAGCGAGTAGAAACCAATACCTCGACGCTGTGGCAATACCTCATCCTTCTCGTGCGATGGGTAACAGGTGCGGATCTGTCAGGTATCGCCATCTACTTGGGCTTGTTCTTCTCTGTCGCCGCGATGTTCATCGGCGCTTGGGCTACGAGCAGGGCCCACCGCACTGCCGTTCTAGCTCCAGCGGGCAGCCTCGTTTATCTAGCGCTACCGCCCGCGCGTGACTTCTTTACGTCCGGTCTCGAATGGGGATTGTCCATCTTCTATCTGGCGGTGCTGTGGTGGATGTTGGTCAAGTGGTCCCGCGGCGTCGACAATGCAAAAGAGTGCGCTAGTGACTCTATGCCGTACTGGCTAGCGCTGTGGGCGGGCATTTCCTGGCTTGTTCGACCTGACCTTGCCCTTTATGGCGGCCTGGTGGGACTTTTGCTGCTCGCTACCCACCGTGGGTGGAAAGCCTGGCTAGGAATCTTGGCCTCCGCGCTGCCCTTGCCGGGCGCATATCAGATTTTCCGCATGGGCTACTACGGCCTTTTGACTCCCCACACTGCGGTGGCTAAGTCGGCGTCGGGAGCTGCATGGAGCCATGGTTTCCGCTACCTTGGTGACTTCGCCCTCCCTTATGCCCTCTATATTCCACTCCTCGTGTTGGGCGGCTGGGCCCTGTGGACCTATCGCTCTAGCCTGCGTCCAACGCGGCTTCGCTCCCAAGCCAGCATTACTTACTTGTTGGTGGGCGCAGCGGTTTTGCACTTTGTCTACATCTTTCGCGTCGGCGGGGACTTCATGCATGGTCGGATGCTCTTGCTACCGCTTTTTGCGATGTTGCTGCCAGTGTTTGTCCTCCCGTTGCGCTCCGCAGCGTCTATCAGTGCGGCACTCTTTTGCGCAGTTTGGTCCGTGGTGATTATCCTGCGCGGGCACCCCACGGATTGGAATACCTACCAAGGGAAAATCAATATTGTCGATGAGCGCGACTTCTGGACCTATTCCGTCAAGCGGGAACCAGGCGATCCGCCTCGCTCTGAGAGGGACTTCCTTCCTATGCGGCAAATGGAGGCCTACCAAGAGGGCATCGATGATCTTGAAAAAGGTGATGCTCTCGCTGTTCTATATGCGCTTCCACGCGAGGAGAACAAGTATGCGTGGAAAGGCGTTGCTCGCGAACCCGGCCGGGACGAGCCGCCTACTTTGTACTTCATCAACATGGGCATGACTTCGATGAATGCCCCGTTGGACGTGCGCGTGCTCGATAACATTGGCTTGGCGACGCCCCTCGCCGCCCGCCAGCCACGCATAGAAAACGGACGGATTGGCCATGACAAGGACCTGCCTTCGTACTGGCAGGCTGCTTTGACGGGCGTGGATATCGATTCGCTGCCACAGTGGTACGACAAGAAGGAAACTGCTAAGGCTCGTCAGGCGTTGCAAACGTCAGATTTCCAAAAGCTCTTTGCGACCTATAAAGACCCGCTTGATGCACACCGTTTCTTTGAAAACATCAAGTTTGCATTGACGGATGGGCGGACTCTGACTTTTTCGGCGGATCCTGACGATTACCTTGTGAAATAGCGGAGAGTTTTCCCAAACTTCGGCGTGTCGCCACCTATAGATGGATCGGCCACCGTAGTGCGCGGGGGGTACAAGGTGGGAGAAATCGGGCTGCGTGGGTTAAGCTGCTAAAGATTCCTCGTTATATTTCCGTGACGTTAACGTTTAGACATGTGGCGACGATAAGTGTGAATAGCACTAAAAATTTTTCTTGATCTCGAAGTTGAGAAGTACAAAAGGAGAGACATGACTGCACTGAGTTCGGGTCTCAAAGCGCGTGTACTCACAGTGGTAATGACCGTTGCGGTCGCGCTTGGCCTCGTCGTAGCTACAGGCACCCAAGAAGCCGAGGCAGCAAACCGTGACTGGCTGCGTCCCGATGCCACCGGTTCTTGCGAATGGGACGGCGTGGGTTGGTGGGTTCAGCGTTGTGACGTTTGGTCGCCAGCAATGGGCCGCAACATCCCAGTCCAGATCCAGCCTGCGAAAAACGGCGGCAACGCTGGCCTGTACCTGCTTGACGGCTTGCGTGCTACCGACAGTACCAATGCTTGGGTTAACGATGTGAATGCTGCCCGTACCTACGAGCCTCACAACATCACCCTGGTTATGCCGGTTGGTGGCGCAGGTTCTTTCTACGCTGACTGGAACGGCCCGGCTACCTATGACTTGGTTGCGCCGACCAACTACCAGTGGGAAACCTTCCTGACCTCTGAGCTGCCGGGTTACTTGGAGCGTAACTTCGGCGTTGCCCGCAATAACAACTCGATCGCTGGCCTGTCCATGGGCGCCACCGCTGCCATCACCTTGGCTGGTAAGCACCCGGATCAGTTCCGCCAGGTACTGTCCTTCTCCGGCTACCTGACCACCACCTTGCCAGGTGCGCAGACCTTCATGCGCCTCGCGCTTCTCGACGCCGGCGGATTCAACATCAACGCAATGTACGGTTCGCTGTTTAACCCGCGTCGCTTCGAAAACGATCCTTTCTACCAGACCGATCGTCTGCGCAATACTGACGTGTACATCTCTGCTGCAACGGGCATTCCGGGTGCCGGTGACGCTGGTTATCTCCCGCAGCACCAGCTTTCTGGCGCGGTCCTGGAGATGTTCTCACGTGCAACCACCCGCATGTGGGAGGCTAAGGCTCGTGCAACTGGTCTGCGCGTGACCACCAACTACCCGATGCAGGGTCTGCACAACTGGGCACAGTTTGGCTACCAGCTGGAGCAGTCCAAGCCGCAGGTTCTCAACGTGATGAACGCTTGGTAAACGCCAAGGAGAGTATCTAGCGAAGCTCTAAACAAGCCGGCCGTAGGAATTCCTACGGCCGGTTTTGTGGTTTTGGGCGTGTTCCTCTTCCAAAAGTCTCAAGTTCAACTTAAACTTGAGCGCACAATAGACAGCACTTCGTGGCCTAGTAGCGTCGTCCGGAGGAGGGGAACCTTCGGAAACCGTATTACTAGGGCGCTCCCTCGACATACCTACAAGGACTCATCCATGCGTAAAAATGCGTCTGCCCCTAACCTGCGCTCTCCAGGTTCCCCGACCAAGGCTCGCAAGGGTCTGGCCATCGCAGCTCTGCCAACCGCTGTAGCAGTTGGCCTCGCTCTCCTGCCGAACGCAACCGCTCAGTCTTCTCTCGGAGCCTTGACCCAGAACTTGGGAAGCTCCGGTCTTTCCGACTCCTTCGCACCGAGCAACCCGCCGCAGCGTACTCCGCTCAACACCGAGTACCCGACCATCGAGGGTCTGCCGGAGGGAGTTGCTGTCTCCCGTGTGGAGTACCTCTCCAATCGCCACCTCAAGGTCTACATCAAATCCGCAGCTATGCCGGATAAGGAGCAGATTGTTCAGATTCAGCTCGCCCGCGACTGGTACTCCAACCCGGAGAAGAAGTTCCCGGAGGTCTGGGCACTCGACGGCCTGCGTGCGCGCGACGATGAGTCCGGCTGGACCATCGAGACCAACATCCTGAGCCAGTACGCTGACCGCAATGTTAACGTCATCATGCCTGTTGGCGGCGAGTCCTCCTTCTACTCCGACTGGCAGCAGCCGGACAATGGCCGTAACTACAAGTGGGAATCCTTCCTGACCAAGGAACTCGTGCCAATCCTGGATAAGGCATACCGCTCCAACCAGAAGCGCGCCATCACGGGTATCTCCATGGGCGGTACGGCAGCCGTCAACTTGGCGGAGCGCAACCCGCACCTGTTCCAGTTCGTCGGTTCCTTCTCCGGCTACCTGGACACCACCACCCGGGGCATGCCAGAAGCAATTGCTGCAGCACAGATGGATGCAGGCGGATTTAGCTCCACCAACATGTGGGGCCCGCACTACTCGCAGGACTGGATCGACCACGACCCGAAGCTGGGTATCGAAGCCCTCAAGGACATGAAGGTCTACGTTTCCTCCGGCTCCGGCAAGGACGATTACGGCAACCTCTCCTCCGTGGCCAAGGGCCCGGCTAACGCTGCAGGCGTCGGTCTCGAGGTCATTTCCCGTATGTCCACCCAGACCTTCGTGGATTACGCCAAGCGTGCAGGGGTGCCGGTCGTGACACGCTTCCGCCCATCCGGCGTCCACAGCTGGGAATACTGGCAGTTCGAGATGAACGAGGCTTGGCCAACCATCGCTGACGCCCTCGGCATCCCGAAGGAAGACCGCGGTGCAGACTGCACCCCGATCGGCGACATCGCAAAGGTGACCGAGTCCGGAATTATCGGCGAATGCCTTAACAACGAATACGACGTCGCAGGCGGCAAAGCTGAGGACTTCCAGGCTGGCACTGCCTACTGGCACCCAGAAACCGGCGCTCACGCCATCTTTGGCCGCATCGGCGCCCGCTACTCCGAGATCGGCGGCCCGACCTCTTGGCTGGGCTTCCCAACCACCGGCGAAGAGAAGACCCCAGACGGCAAGGGACGCTTCGTTCACTTCCAGCACGGCTCCATCTACTGGACCGCCGAGACCGGTGCCTGGGCAATTCCTGCCGACATGGTGAAGGCATGGGGCGAAAACGGCTACGAAAACGGCGACCTCAAGTACCCGACCGCTGCAGTGGTCAAGGTCGGCGAAGGCTACGCTCAGGAATTCCAGAATGGTGTCCTGACCCGTAACCCAGACGAGTCCAACTCCGTGGTCCATGGTGCAATCGGCGCCAAGTACAAGGAGCTGGGCGGCCCTGCCTCCAAGCTAGGCTTCCCGAAGGGTGGCGAAAAGCCAGTCAAGGGCGGCTTCTTCCAGGAATTCGAGCACGGCAACATCTACTGGTCCGCAAACAGCGGGGCGCACTACATCCTCTACGGAGACATCATGGACGAGTGGGGTAAGCGCGGCTTCGAACAGGGCGAGTTCGGCTGGCCAACCACCGATTACACCGAAATCGCAGCGGGCGGCCTTTCCCAGGACTTCCAGCACGGTGTAATCCGGCAAATCATGGGCACCGTTCAAGCGGAGAAGAAGTAACCATGCGCATCAAGGTTCCCGCGGCGTGTGCAGCCGTGATGGCTGCTGCGCTTACGCTGGGCGCTTGCGGTTCCGCCACGGTCGAAAGCACGGACGATTCAACGGACACCAAGGTAGCCCCGCTCGAGCGTTCCGCAGCCCCAACTTCCGACGCCGCGTCGAGCTCGGCGGCTTCGGAGAAGGCGTCGTCAAGCGCATCTGCGTCCCGCGAGCCGGCTTCCGACGCCCCGGAAGATAGCGGTGCGCGTGAAATCTCTGCCATCCCAACCCCGGAACAAAGCCAGGGTCCTGAGCGGGAATTCATAGCCGCTGTCCAGAAAGCGGGAGTAAACACGGATGGTGCCGAAGACCAGATCATCGGCGCCGGCCAAGCGGCATGCCGCGAAGGCGATGTCGTGACCATTCCCGCAGTGGCAGGTCAGCTCATCGAGCAGGGCCGTGCCACACTGTCGCACGAAGAGCTCACCGCTGTCCTGACGGACCAGGCGCGCGGCACCCTGTGCGCTAACTAAGATAGAGAAGTTTTTATGCGTAAAACACTTACGGTTGTTGCCGTACTCGTCGTACTTGCTGTCATCGGCGCTGGCGCGGTTCATTTCTTCAACGCCAATCAGGCACAGGAGAAGAACAACCTCGGTGAGCCGGCACCAGAGTCCGGGGGAGTCGAGGCCCCCGCGCAACCCGACTGGTGCCCGCGCGTAGAAGTTATCTCTGCTCCTGGCACGTGGGAATCCAAGGCCGATGATGATCCCATCAACCCGACCGCAAATCCCAATTCCTTCATGCTGTCCATCAGTAACCCGCTGAAAGAGGCTTATGTGCCGGAGGACGTAAAGGTCTGGACGCTGCCGTACACGGCGCAGTTCAAGAACATCAACGCCCAGCATGAGATGAGCTACGACGAATCCCGCGATGAGGGAACCTCCCGCATGGAGGGCGAGCTCATCACGATGCATGAAACATGCCCGGCTACCAAGTTCATCATTGCAGGCTTCTCGCAGGGAGCGGTGATTGCTGGCGACGTCGCTGACCGTATCGGTGGCGATAACGGTCCGATTCCGGCGGATGCTGTCTCCGGCGTTGCTCTGGTGGCTGATGGTCGCCGGCAGGACGGCGTGGGTCAGAACCCTGGCATGCACGTGGCGGGCGTGGGCGCGGAAATTGCTTTGGAGCCGCTCAACATGCTGATTCAGGGCATCGTTCCGGGTGCTACCATGCGTGGTCCGCGTGCAAATGGCTTCGGTTCTTTGGCGGACCGCACGTTCCAGATTTGTGCGCCGGACGACTCTATTTGCGATGCGCCACTCGACGGCCTGAACGGGCTTGAGCGCGCCCGCGGCCTCATTGAGGCAAACGGCGTGCACGCGATGTATGCCACGAACCCGAACGTGATTCCGGGCACCACGGCGAACCAATGGGTTACCGATTGGGCGCGGGAAATTATCGATAACACCTAGAAAAATCTGCGTGATGTAACGTATGAGACCTTGGCTCTGATATTTTTAATGTCAAAAGTAAACAATCTAAACCCAAAAGGAGATTAGATGGACCTCAATGCGTTGATTGGCCAGTTCTTTGACGAGAAGGGGCAAATAGCTCTTCCGCCGCACCTGACCTTGGCAGGACTCAGTGAGCATGTCTATGGAATGGAAAAGCAGGCTGGGGTTCCGGATCGTCCGGTTCTACGCCAGTGGGTTTACTCCGAAGATCCAAACGGCGTTCCACGCGACTTCACGCGTTCCCAGGTCAACACTCGCATCAAGGTCGTGGCTGCGCGCTTGCAACAAGTCGGCGCAATGGGGGACCGCGTGGCAATTCTTGCCGGCAATTCCCCGGAGTACATCTTCGGCTTCATGGGGGCGATGTATGCGGGTATGACTCCGCTGCCTTTGTATGACCCGAACGAGCCAGGTCATACTGATCATCTGCGAGCCGTATTCGGTGATTCGAATCCATCCATCGTGTTGACGAACAACGTCTCTGCTGCGGCCGTGCGCAAGTACTTTGCCGACCGTCCGTCTGCGGAGCGCCCGCGCGTTATCTCTATTGATTCGCTGCCGGACTCTTTGGCGGCGTCGTGGGTGAATCCGTTGGAGACGGAGGCTGGCCAGGCCGCTGCTGCGAACCTGCAGGGCGCACCTATCGATCAGCCGGCGTTCCTGCAATACACTTCTGGTTCCACGCGAACTCCGGCGGGCGTGTTGCTGACGAATCGCTCCATCATGACCAATGTTCTGCAGATTTTTGCCGCAGTGCAGCTCAAGCACCCATCGCGAATTGTTTCTTGGCTGCCGATGCACCACGACATGGGCATTATCCTTGCTTCCTTTGTCACTATCATGGGCCTCAACTTCGAGATTATGACTCCGCGTGACTTCGTGCAGCAGCCGAAGCGCTGGGTACGCCAGATCAGCCGACAGCCGATGGATGAGAACTTCGCCGCCACTTACTCGGTGGTGCCGAACTTCGCGCTCGAGCTCGCGGCTCGCTACGGTGCGCCGGAGGCGGGCGAGGAACTTGATTTCTCCAATGTCGATGGAATCATCATCGGTTCCGAGCCAGTTACCGAAACCGCGGTGGAGAGCTTCTTGGATGTATTCAGCACTCTCAATCTTAAGCGCGAGGTGTTGCGTCCGTCCTATGGCTTGGCAGAGGCGTCGCTCATGGTGTCTACCCCGCAGGTGGGCGAGCGCCCGTTGATTTCTCACTTCGATCGCGAGCAATTGGCTGCTGGCAAGGCGGTCATTTCAGAAAAGTCTGCGGACACTGTAGCTTTTGCGTCGAATGGTCAGACGGTTCCGGTCCAGTTCCTGACCATCGTGGACCCGGAGACACGGGCAGAGCTTGGCGACGCCCAGATCGGCGAGATCTGGCTGCATGGCGAAAACATGGCTGCGGGCTACTTGGGTCGCGAGGATGAGACCGCCTCCACTTTCCACAACACTTTGGGTGAGCGCCTCGCCGAGGGCTCCCGCGTGGAAGGGGCCCCGGATGACAACAATTGGATGGCCACGGGAGACCTCGCTACCATCGTGGATGGCCAGCTCTACATCACCGGCCGTCTCAAGGATCTCATTGTGGTGGCAGGTCGCAACCACTATCCACAGGATATCGAGGGCACCGTCCAAGAGGCGTCCGAGCACGTGCGCCCTGACTCTGTGGCTGCCTTCTCCGTGGAGGGCGACAACACCGAGCAGCTGGTGCTGCTCATCGAGCGCGCTGACAACGCCGACCCGTCTGGTGACGAAGCTGCAACTGAAGTTGTCCGTACCGCCGTCTCGAAGCACCATGGTCTGACTCCGGATATCATCCGTTGGTTCGGTGCGAACGAAATCAACCGCACCTCCTCGGGCAAGATTGCTCGCCGAGTGGCGAAAAAGCACTTCGAAGTCTAACTTCTTGAAGTCTAACTTTTTCAAGTCCCCCTTGTTCCCGCGTGCGCAAGCTCGGTGGGAGAAGGGGGACTTTGTGTCTCTTGGGTAGCTCCCTAGCGCAGGTGAGTTGTTAACGTGACGGAAGTTAACAAAATGAGACAATAGACCGATATATATGGCATGCGCCAATTTGTGCTGCGCAAAAACTTTCCCAATTAAAGAAAGCTAAATTAGATGACTGTTGAAGAACTAAGGGGCTGGCTGCGCAACTGGGTCGCGCGAACGACCGGCTTGTCCACAGACGAGATCACGGATACCAAGCCTTTAGAAAACTTCGGACTGTCCTCCCGCGATGCAGTTGTGCTTTCCGGCGAACTGGAAAACCTGCTGGGTATGAAGCTCGAGCCTACTGTCGCTTACGAGTATCCCACCATCGCATTGCTGGCGGATCGTTTAGTCAACGGTGGCGGAGCGGCTCCGCTTAGCGACGCCTCCAGCTCCGCCGCTCCCCGCAGCACCGGCATCATCGGTGGCGACATCGCAGTCATCGGTGAGGCTGGACGCTTTCCGGGTGCCGAGAATATTAAAGAGTTTTGGAACATGCTGGTGGAGGGCCGTTCGGGAACCGGCCCGCTGCCGATGGGCCGCTGGTCAGAGTACGCCTCGGAGCCGGTGGTGGCGGACAAGATCGCTAACCAAAACACCGACGGCGGCTACATCGAAGACATCGCGGGCTTTGATGCTGAGTTTTTCGGTTTGTCTCCGCTAGAGGCTGCTAACATGGACCCGCAGCAGCGCATCCTCCTCGAGCTGGCATGGGAAGCACTCGAGGACGCAGGCCTGCCTGCCAACCAGCTGCGCGGCACCTCCACTGGCGTCTACATGGGCTCCACCAACAACGACTACGGCATGCTCATCGTCGCTGACCCAGCAGAGGCGCACCCTTATGCCATGACCGGCACCTCTTCCGCGGTGGTGGCCAACCGTATTTCTTATGCCCTGGACCTGCGCGGCCCGTCCATCAACGTCGATACCGCGTGCTCCTCCTCGCTGGTGGCCGTGAGCCAGGCCGTCAACGACCTGCGCACCGGCGCTTCCGACGTCGCTCTCGCCGGCGGCGTCAACATCTTGGCTGCACCGCACGCCTCGACTGGCTTTAGCGAGCTGGGGGTTATCTCGCCGACCAGTGCTATCCACGCTTTCTCGGACGACGCTGACGGCATCGTGCGTTCTGATGCAGCGGGCGTCCTCGTGCTCAAGCGCCTTGCCGACGCCGAGAGCGACGGCGACAACATCCTCGCCGTCATCAAGGGCACCGCGGTCAACTCTGACGGCCACTCCAACGGCCTGACCGCCCCGAACCCAGACGCGCAGGTCGACGTCCTCGAGCGCGCCTACGCCGATGCAGGGGTTGACCCGCAGCTCGTCGATTACGTCGAGGCCCACGGCACCGGCACCATCCTCGGCGACCCAATCGAGGCCACCGCCCTTGGCCGCGTGCTGGGTTCTGGCCGCACCATGGCTGCCCCGATGCTGCTGGGCTCCGCAAAGTCCAACATCGGCCACTCCGAGTCCGCAGCGGGCGTCGTGGGCATGATCAAGGTCATCGAGGCTATGCGCCACGGCGTCATCCCGCCGAGCATTAACTTCTCCGCGCCGAACCGCTACATCGACTTCGACAACGAGCACCTTGAGGTCGTCGAGGACCCACGCGAGTGGCCTGAATACTCCGGCCAGAAGGTCGCGGGCATCTCCGGCTTCGGATTCGGTGGCACCAATGCGCACGTGGTCATGACCGATTACCGCGGCCTGCCAGCAGAGACCGCCCCACAGGTAAGCGTAGGCGATGATGCTCCAGTCTCCCTACCGATTTCCGGCCTGCTGCCTTCCCGCCGCGCCGCCGCGGCTGGCCAGCTCGCCGACTTCATCGAGCAGGAACACCCTGACCTCCTCTCCCTTGCGCGTACACTTGCGCGTCGCAACCACGGACGCTCCCGTGCGGTGGTGACGGGGACGAACGAGGAGGACGTCGTCAAGCGCTTGCGCCAAGTAGCCGAGGGCAAGGTCTCCATGGGCATCGCCTCCGCGGACTCGCCGTCCGTGCCGGGCCCTGTGTTCATGTACTCCGGCTTTGGCTCGCAGCACCGCAAGATGATCAAGGACGTGCTGGAGATTTCTCCTGCGTTCAAGGATCGCCTGAAGGAACTCGATCGCATCGTGCAGTTCGAGTCTGGCTGGTCCATCCTGGACATCGTTGCTGACGACGCTCAGACCTACGACACTGAGACCGCCCAGGTCGCGATTACCGCCATCCAGATTGCGCTGACGGACCTACTGGCTTCCTTCGGCGTGCGCCCGGCGGGAGTTATCGGCATGTCGATGGGCGAAATCGGTGCAGCTTACGCTTCGGGTGGTCTGTCGGCTGAAGACGCCATGCTCATCGCCGCACACCGTTCCCGCCTGATGGGCGAGGGCGAATCCTCCCTGACCGAGGAGCAGCAGGGCGCTATGGCCGTAGTGGAGCTGACCGCCGAGGAGATCGAGGCACTCGACGGCAACATCGAGCCCGCCGTCTATACGGGCCCCGGCATGACCACAGTGGGCGGCCCGCGCCCTGAGGTCCTTGCGCTGGTGGAAAAGCTCGACGCAGAGGGCAAGTTCGCCCGTGCACTCAACGTGAAGGGCGCAGGACATACCTCGGCGGTGGAGCCGATTCTGGGTGAGCTCTATGCAGATATCGCTGGCATCGAGCCGCGCCCGCTGCACACGACGCTCTACAGCTCCGTTGATCGCGGCGAGATCTACCGCCCAGGTGCGGTGGTCCATAACGAGGACTACTGGATCCGCATGACTCGCCAGCCGGTGCTGCTGCAGGACGCCACGGAAGCGGCGTTTGCCTCCGGTCACACGCAGATTGTGGAGATCTCCCCGAACCCGATTGCGCTAATGGGCCTGATGTCCACGGCTTTTGCGGTGGGCAAGTCCGATGCGCAGTTGCTGTTTAGCTTGAAGCGCAAGGTCGACCCCACGGAGTCTTTGCTGGATCTGCTGGCCAAGCTGTACGTGGCAGGTGCGCCGGTTGATTACAGTGCGGTCTTTGGCTCGGGCGCGCTTGTCGACGCCCCTCACACCCAGTTCAAGCGCCAGCGCTTCTGGACCAACGCTCGCCCGTCTTCGGGTATTTCTGGCCTGCCGGGCGCACGCGTGAATCTGCCGGAGGGCAAGGTGGCGTTCTCCACGAATGCTGACCAAGCGCCGTCTGCTCTGGCCATCTTGGAGGCCGCTGCTGAGGCAGTGAGCCCGGGTGCGCAGATTGTGGCTTCGGAGGAGCACGGGGACCTGCCGCCGCAGGGCGAGGTGTCCACGGTGGTTACGAAATCGCTGGGTGGACTGTCCATTGCGGTGTACTTCGTGAATGGTCCGTCGACGCAGCTTATCGCGGAGGGGTTTGCATCGGCGCTGCGCTTGGGCGATTCCGGTATCCCGGGCGTGGCAGAGATTCCGGTGCCGGCTGAGGCTCCGGCTGCGTTCACTGAGGCCAACGACATCGAGGCCGTGCGCTGGGACCCAGCGACGGAGACCGTGGAGCAGCGCCTCTCGCTCATCGTCTCGGAGTCCATGGGCTACGACGTCTCTGACCTGCCGCGCGAGCTGCCGCTCATCGACTTGGGGTTGGATTCCCTGATGGGTATGCGCATCAAGAACCGCGTGGAGAATGACTTCCAGATTCCGCCGATGCAGGTGCAGGCGCTTCGCGACGCCTCCCTCGCCGACGTCATCACCATGGTCGAGGAGGCCGTCGCTGGCGGCGCTACCGAGCTGCCGGAGCCTTCTGTCGACGCAGCGGCTGACGTGCCAGCTGCCGCAGAGTCTGCGGAGTCTGCAGGCGACGAGGCTGAAGGCGTGGGCGTAGCCCCGCGTGATGCCTCGGAGCGCATGGTCTTCGGCACCTGGGCCACCTTCACCGGCAAGGCCGCAGCGGGCGTGACGTCGCCGCTGCCGGAGATCGACGAGGCGACGGCCAAAGGCATTGCTGAGCGTCTCACCGAGCGCGCCGGGATTGAGGTCAGCGCCCAGCAGGTCCTCGAGTCCGATACTCTCGAACCACTTGCCGACCTCGTCCGCGAGGGCCTCGAAACCGAGGTCGAGGGCAACATCCGCGTGCTGCGCGAAGCCGACGGCCCCGCCGTGTTCATGTTCCACCCAGCCGGCGGCACCACCGTGGTCTATCAGCCGCTGACCCGCCGCCTGCCGGAAGACGTGGCGGTATACGGCGTCGAGAGACTCGAGGGCTCCCTGGAGGAGCGTGCGGAGGCTTATATCGAGGACGTCGTCAAGCATTCGCGTGGCCGTAAGATCGTGCTCGGCGGCTGGTCCTTCGGTGGCGCCCTGGCGTACGAGGTGGCTTATCAGCTCGCCCAGCGCAAGGCCCGCGGCGAGGAGAGCGTGGACGTGGCGTTCATTGCGCTTCTGGATACCACCCAGCCTTCCAACCCAGCACCAGACACCCTCGAAGAGACCAAAGCCCGCTGGGGTCGCTACGCAGCGTTTGCGAAGAAGACCTACGGCCTGGACTTCGAGCCGCCTTACGAGATGCTCGAGACCATGGGCGAGGATGCCCTGATGACGATACTCGCCGAGTTCCTCTCCACCACCGACGCCTCCGAGCACGGCCTGGCAGCGGGCGTGCTGGAGCACCAGCGTGCTTCCTTCGTGGACAATCAGATTCTGGGCAAGCTCGACATGCGCCGCTGGGCCGACGTCGACGTCCCGGTCTTGTTGTTCCGCTCCGAGCGCATGCACGATGGCGCCATCGAGCTCGAGCCGCGTTATGCGGAGATTGATCCCGATGGCGGCTGGGGAGTTATCGTTAAAGATCTGGAAATTGTGCAACTGCAGGGTGATCATCTTGCGGTCCCTGATGAGCCGGCCATCGGTATCGTGGGCAAGCACATGAACGATTGGATCGAGGAGAAGATTCGGTAGTGACTACCACTGCTCATAAACTGGACGACCTGCGCCAGCGCCTTGAGCGCGCGCAGGACCCAGGCAGCGAGCGCTCCCGCAAGCGCCGCGACGACGCTGGCCGCTCAACCCCGCGCCAGCGCATCAACGCGCTGCTGGACGAGGGTTCCTTCGTGGAGACTGGCTTGCTGGCCAAGACCCCGGGTGACCCAGACGCGATTTACTCTGATGGCGTTGTGACCGGTTACGGCCGCGTCAATGGCCGCCCCGTGTGCATTTACGCGCATGACAAGACGGTCTATGGCGGTTCGGTGGGCGTTATCTTCGGCAAGAAGGTCACCGAGATCATGGACATGGCCATCAAGATTGGCTGCCCGGTTATCGGTATCCAGGATTCCGGCGGCGCCCGTATTCAAGACGCCGTGACCTCCCTGGCGATGTATTCAGAGATTGCCCGCCGCCAGCTGCCGCTTAGTGGTCGCAGCCCGCAGATTTCCATCATGATGGGTAAGTCTGCAGGTGGCGCGGTGTATGCGCCGGTTACAACTGACTTCGTCATCGCTGTCGACGGCGAGGCAGAGATGTACGTGACTGGCCCGAACGTCATCAAAGAGGTGACGGGCGAGGAAATCACGTCCCACGACCTTGGTTCGGCGCGCCAGCAGGAGCTCAACGGCAACGTGTCTGTCGTGGTGCCCTCGGAGGATGAGGCCTTTGACCTGGTCCGTGACTTGCTGGATCACCTGCCGCTGACCTGCTTCGACGAGTCCCCGGTCTTTGACGCGCCTACTGATGAAGAGGTAGCCCAGGACACCGAGCTGGATTCCTTCATGCCGGATGATACGAACGCCGGCTACGACATGATGGACCTGCTCACGCAGCTTGGCGACGACGACGAGCTCATCGAGATCCAAGAGAACTACGCCCCCAACATGATTACGGCCTTCGGCCGTATCGACGGCAAGGCCGTGGGCTTTGTGGCGAATAATCCGATGCACTTGGCGGGCTGTATTGACGCCGATGCTGCGGATAAGGGCGCCCGCTTTATTCGTATTTGCGATGCTTACAACATCCCGCTGGTGTTCGTGGTCGATACGCCGGGCTACCTGCCGGGCGTGGAACAGGAAAAGGCTGGTCTGATTCACCGCGGCGCGAAGTTCGCGTTTGCTGTGGTGGAGGCGACTGTGCCGAAGGTGTCGCTGATTGTGCGCAAGGCTTATGGCGGTGCGTACGCGGTGATGGGGTCGAAGAACCTGACCGGTGACATCAACCTGGCGTGGCCCACGGCGCAGATTGCCGTGATGGGTTCGGCGGCGGCTGTGGTGATGATTGCGGGCAAGCAGCTCGACGCCGCGGAGACGCCCGAGCAGCGTGCGATGACCAAGAAGATGTTCATGGACTTCTACGATGAGACCATGAC
Source organism: Corynebacterium sp. HMSC05D08 (assembly GCF_001807215.1). Classification (NCBI taxonomy): domain Bacteria; kingdom Bacillati; phylum Actinomycetota; class Actinomycetes; order Mycobacteriales; family Corynebacteriaceae; genus Corynebacterium; species Corynebacterium sp. HMSC05D08. Next base: position 75,406 of record NZ_KV788330.1, read on the forward strand.
CGCGCCGTACGTGGCTGCCGAGCGTGGCTACTTGGATGCGATGGTGGAGCCGAATCAGTCGCGCTTGGCGCTGCGTCAGGCGCTGCGTCAGCTAGCTGGTAAGACGCAGCATGACCTGCCGAAGAAGCACACCATCTCCCCGATGTAAGTCCCTAGGTTCAACAGCTATGGGCTGTTGGCGCGCGGGGTGTTAAAGCGGCGTCGTTGAGCAAGTGTGTAACGCCGAGCGGTGGGCTGCACGATATCTTTAAGTGAAAACATCCTCGGAAATAAGGAGTAGGAAAAATGCTGTCCAGCATTCTTGACCTTAGCGGCGACGTTATCAACCTCGTTATCATGCTGCTCAACCGCGTCGGCGTGACCATCTCTGGTTCGTCCCTGAGCTCGAAGTAGCGTTCGCGCGCACCCCTCTGCACGGCCTCTTCTGGCCGTGTAGAGGGGTGCTTCGTTTTACGCTCGGTTGGTGGTTTCTGGTGTACAC
>NZ_KV788331.1:0-1365 GCF_001807215.1 Corynebacterium sp. HMSC05D08
ATATCCTTGTCCGGGGTATGTGCCGGATCGGTGCAATAGCGGTACTTGAACCCGTGCATGCGCGAGTGTTCTGCAACCAGCTCGTCACCGTCGAAGATGCTGACCAGGCTGTTGGTCAGCCGTGCCCGCAGAGTCTTGCCGATGTACTGAAACGGCACCGAGTAGTACTGGTAATCGCAGCAGATATGCCAGTTACGGTCGACTTTGACAGCCCGCCAGGACACTTCCGTAAACGGAGTATCCGGCAAGTCACGCATCATGGGTGCTTCATCCGCATCAAATAGCTCCCTGCGAGTGAGCCCATCAGGCCTAGGCATGTTCATGTTGATGTCGTCGACGCGCTGGGCGATAGTCTCGTTGAGCTCATCGAGGCTGTAGAAGGTCATCCCGTCGAAGTAGCCGAGGATGCGCGTGTAGACGAGTTGGACGGCACGTTCCACAGCAGCTTTATCCCGAGGTTTTCCAGGCCGGGCTGGCACGAGGAGGATGTCGTAGTAGTCGGCGAAGTCGGCGTAGCGTTCTTGGATGCGCCGGCCGGGCTTGTTCTTCACCGGACGGTAAGTCGCGGTCGGTGCGTTATCGGGCACGATGATGCCAGGACGTTTGCCGAGGTAGTCCAAGGCTTTCACATGGCAGGAAATCCAGTTGTCCATCTTCTCGTTAGCTGTTGCTGTCACAAACAGCAGTGAAGAATACGGGCAGATGGCCACGAATAAGCTGGCTTTCATGCCGACGTCGCCGGTGGCTTTATCGATGATGGAAACCTTGTCGCCGGCCCAGTCGACGTAGAGTTCCTGGCCTGGCTCGTGTTCGATAATCGAGGTCATTCCAGAGGTGCGGATGTGGGTGCGCAGTCGTTCGCAGAACTGGGAGTACTGATACTTCGACTCACCTTCACCAGCAGGTGCAGCAACGTAGTCCATCCACAGCTTGTGGCGAGTGAGATGCTTGTTGTTGGCAAGGCGCTTGGCGAGCTTTTCAAAGTCTGGCTGGTCGTAGCGCTTGCGACGGGCCCTGCGGTGGTCGCTGAAGTGCTCGTCGAAGAATGATGGATCCAGCTGAGCAAACGACTCCTTAGTGATGCCGTGGTCAGCGATGAGTGTCTTGACTTTGGCGATATCGCGTCTAGAACAGCCAAGCGCTGCTGCGATAGCGGAGTAGGTTGCCCCATCTAGACACAGTGCCATGATGTCTTTGAAGTTGGCCATGAAAGGCCCTCCTTAAGGTCATGAAAGGTGATGACGCGCCGGCACAGGTTGTGCCCACGCCACCTATACAATGACCGAAAATGATTGACGGTACCACCTACCCGGAAACCCGGTACCAACTACGCGGATTACCGGTACCAACTACGACGAACCGGCA
>NZ_KV788332.1:0-10287 GCF_001807215.1 Corynebacterium sp. HMSC05D08
GACTCCGTGTCCAAAAAGCCCATGGACATAACACATCTTGCCTATTTCGTGGCTAGTGAATACTCTCAAATGCCAATCCGTATATGGCGTGAGCTTTACACAAAAGTGAGACAGAGACTTGCTCTAAGCTTTCCCAGAGCACGACCACGGCGTTTGAGTTGATTCTTCGTGAGCAAGTGGAACTCGGCATTGCTGAGGAAGATGTTTGGGCGAGGTAGATTCATTGCGTTAGCAACTGCTATGGAACTTGTGTGCGACTTCTCGACTCGCGTGTCATCGTCTCCGTTTAAATTGAAGACATGAGTGAACTGAAAAACCCGCTTGCGCGGGTAAGAAGTTGCTGCCAAGTTATCAACTCAAGGCTTACTTGGCTCATCCCGACAACTGCGGGAGTCATTGCAACATGCATATCGTACCGCCGCTCTGTAGTAGACTTAAATTTGAAAGTTTTTAATAGTAATCCTTGAGTTGTGGATTTGGGGTAAGTTGATTGTTATGGTAGGTGAAAGCTTTCTCGGTCCAGCATCACTAGCGTGGGCTAAACCTGGGGATGAGTCGGGTTATTTGTCGGTGTGGCAGCACCTTGTAGATACCCGGGATGTTGCTTCACGTTTGTGGGACACGTTTGTTGCGGATTCAATTAAGCAATCATTGGCTACAACAGAAAGGCTTGAGGTTTCTGAAGTCCGAGCATTGGCCGTGTTCTTGGCAGGGATCCACGATGTCGGCAAAATCACCAGAAGTTTTCAGCGCAAGATACCGCCTGGGGCCAACGCAGAGATGATTCTTGGAAGTCTCGAAGACGTTGGATTAGATCTGGAATTTGGGATCGAAGAAGTCGGCGCTTACTTCCCTCACGGTTTGGCCTCATCGGTGATTCTTTATGACTGGCTTTTGAAACAGGGAATGTGGGGGCCAGTTGCGGAAACTATTGCGAGTGTCGTCGAGTCGCACCACGGAATTCCTGCCAGAACAGTGGATTACGACAGGGCTCGCGCAATTCTCCGTGAGTACCCAGAGAACTGGTTGTTAGTTCAGGCTGCTGTTATTGAAGCAATGGCCGATGCCACTGAGGTGAAGCCGATCATAGGAAAGATTCAATCAGAGCTGTTTGTACCTACGATCCAACTGATTACAGGACTGGTCATTGCTGCTGACTGGTGTGCGTCAAATGAACGGGCTTTTCCATATGTTTTCGATTGTGAACAAGAGCAACGGGTTCAGGATGGGCTGGCGTCGATTGGGTTTGCAGGCTTGTGGAGCGCTTCTAAGACAATGAAACCTGACGTTGCGGAGTACTTTGCTGCGGCCTTTGGTTGGCCTGATGAGTGGGATCCGCGGCCCATTCAACAGCGGGCTTTTGCCCAGGCCCGCGGATCCGATGGGGCTTCACTGCACATTATTGAAGCGTCTACTGGTAGCGGTAAAACGGAGGCGGCTTTAGCCGCAGCACATGCGTACGCAGAAAAGCATGGTTGCCATGGGGTAGTTTTCGCTGCGCCGACGATGGCTACAGCTAATGGCCTCTTCAACAGGGTGATTCAGTGGGCACAGAATGTCGTTCCCGCAGGTGATACGACTGCGGCCTACCTTGCACATTCGATGAATAGCTTGGTCAAGGAGTATCAGAGATTGCGAGTTAAAGGAGTCAGCACCGATACTTCGGGTAATGGGAGCGTCACCGCGATGGAATGGTTCGCTTCTCCCAAGAAGGGGCTGCTCTCTAACTTCGCTGTGTCGACAGTAGACCAAGTTTTGATGATGGCACTGCAATCCCGCCACAACATGCTTCGCCACCTTGGTCTTGCCGGAAAAGTCGTCATTATTGACGAGGTCCATGCATATGATTCGTTTACGAGTGCGTATTTAGAGTCGACCTTGAAATGGCTCGCTTGGTATGAGGTACCGGTCATCTTGTTGTCGGCGACTTTGCCGGTAGACAAGAAGGAAAGTCTGGTGCAAGCCTATCGTTCGGTTCTGGGAGAAGAGGACTGGGAGTCTGTAAGCGATGGGTATCCGCTACTTACGATTGCGGATGCAAATGGAGTGCGTGAGGAATCACTCGATATCGGCCCTAATGAGATTCACGCGGACGTGTCCGTGATTGGAGACACTGATCGTGAGCTCTTAACGTTGTGCGAGGAGTTACTCACTGATGGAGGTTGCGCGCTTGTCGTGTGCAATACCGTCCGGCGAGCGCAGAATTCCTATTCGATGCTGGTAAAAAAGTTCCCAGACGAGGTTGAACTGCATCATGCAGCTTTCATCGCGCATGAGCGCGCGGTGAAGGAGGGCAAGATGCTTCAACAACTTGGACCAGAGGCTAGGCGCGGAAGGTCCCGCCCGCATCGACGCATTTATGTTGCTACCCAGGTGGTCGAGCAATCTTTGGATATTGACGTAGACGTCATGATTTCTGACATGGCACCTATCGATCTGCTCGTTCAACGCGCTGGCCGTCTGCACCGCCACCAGCGGCCACTGGAAGATCGGCCTGAAAAACTGCGTCGTGCCCGCCTCTTCATACGAGGGGCAGAGGGATGGGACGAGATGCCCGTTTTTGACTCTGGCACGGCCGCTATTTATGACCCTGCAGTTCTTCTAGCTTCTGCTGCTGCGGTTTCACGGAAGTGGCTGAGTGAGGGATATCGGCGCCCAGAGGACATTGCTGGCATAGTCCGCGGTACTTACGCAACGGTCGCTGATCCAGAGTCACCAGTGGGGGACTGGCAGCCTGCATGGGACGAGGCGAGAGAAGAAAGCCGCAAGCTACAAAACTTGGCAATCAATCGATCGGAGACGTTCCGTTATCCGGATCCCGACGTAGGCAATTATCGTGCACTTTTTGCACGTTACTTTGAGTCTAAGGGGTCAGCTGTGGATAAGGAAGAAGCAGCTATTGCTCAAGTTAGAGACGCTGATCCGACCATCGAAGTTATTCCTATCGAGACGGGGGACTTCGGTTATCGCCCATGGGGAACAGAAAGTGAGTACGTGCTCGACGATGAGAGTCCGGAGTTTTCATTGGCCCGACATCTCGCCGGCGCTACCGTTCGACTCCCCACCCGGATGAGCAAGCACGAATCTGTATTCGACCGAGTAATCGATCAACTTGAAAAAGAAACCCCTGTTGGGTGGGTAGACAGCTTTCTCCTTAAGAACAAAGTTGCACTGCGGCTGGATTCTACTGGGGAGGCAAACATTGCTGGTTTCGATGTGAAGTATTCGCCGGAACTGGGATTGGAGGTGAAATAGGATTGTGAGTCGAGACAACTTTATTAAGGCCAACTGGAGAACCCGAGGCCCGCCCTGAAAATCGTGATTTAGGTCCTAAATAAATCTCTATCGCTCTTTAAGGAGGAAAGATGTCACGCGAAGACAGTGATGTGTTCTCATTACTCGATGAACCGTGGATTGCGGCTGTCGGCAGTCATGGAGAACCGCTCTTGGTGAGTATTAGACAGATATTCGATGGCACACACGACATTGCGGAGCTGCGTGGGGACTCGCCAGCGCAGGATTACGCGGTTCTCCGCGTTTTGCTCGCGATATTTTGGCGGGCACATTCAGTGTCCAAGCCTGCGGGAAAAACTAAATTCTCTATGGCTGAGTGGTTTGTCAAGGCGAGGGCTGATGCTCTTGAAGGTGCAGCTGACATTAAGGTGCTTTCGTACTTGGACGGTTATGCAAACCGGTTCAACCTTTTCGATTCCGACCATCCCTTCATGCAGGTCGCTGACCTTCACACAGAGAAGGGATCAGTTTCTCCCATAAACCGAATCATTCCCGAAGCAGAAGATGAGTTCTTCACGATGCGGGCCGGTAAACCCCTTGAGAAGCTCAGTTTCGGAGAGGCTGCGCGCTGGCTTGTGTACGTTCATGCATACGACTATTCGGGAATCAAATCTGGTGCGGTTGGCGACTCTAGGGTTAAGGGTGGAAGAGGATACCCAATTGGCACGGGGTGGACCGGAATGACCGGTGGAACCTATCTGATAGGTGCAAATTTGCGCGAGACTCTGGCGCTGAACACCACTGAGGCGTGCCTACGTACACCAAATGACAAACCAGTGTGGGAACGCGAGCCCGACACTGCGGCTGAGCGCAATGGAGGAGCTATTCACATTGGTGGTCCAGCAGACCTAGCAACGTGGCAAACTAGGCGAGTTCGGCTTCATCGTGAGAACAATGAGGTTGTTGCGGTTCTTGTGAGCAATGGTGACCGTATCCCCGATGCCGGCCTTAACGCATTCGGAGATCCGATGACACCCTACCGCTACAGTAAGAACCAGTCGAAGAAGGACTTTGTTGCCTTCTACCCGCGTCCATACGATGCGGGAAGAACTATGTGGCGTTCTCTTGAACCGCTCATTGCGATGGAGTCCGATGCGCCATACCTTCGGAGTACTTCTTCAGCAGGGAAGGGAGCGCAAGCCCCGAAACGCCCGGAAATTCTGGATCAGCTCGCATACTACTGGCGGACAGATGTTCTTCCTCCATCCGTAGCACACGTGGGCATGGTCACCGTGGAATATGGTGCTCAGTCGTCATCGGTGGCGGCGAGTGTTACCGCTCGCACCACGTTGAACCTCCCAGTTCTAGAAAATGACGCTGTTCGGCGCGCAGCCCTAAACGCAGCTGATGTCACTCTTAATGCAGCTATTGCGCTTGGACAGTTTGGCGGAAACTTACTTGTTGCCGCAGGCGGTACCTATGAGTTTCAAGCTGAACCCATGGATTCGGCTCTCGCGCAATTGGAGCCTGCTTTCAATCGGTGGGTAGCGGGATGGAGTGATAGCCCTGAGCCTAAGGAATACGCAATCGAATGGCAGAAACAGGTGCGGTCTTTCATGCTCTCTCGTGGAGAAGCCATGCTGCATGCTGCAGGACCGAGAGCGATGATAGGTCGACCCCTTCTCAGCTCGACGACTGAGAAACCGCAAATTGTCACTGCAGCGTCCTATTTTTCATTGTTTGGCCGGAGGCTCGATAATTCATTGCCGCTCTTGTCGGAAGATTCGAAAAAGAAAGAAATGGTAAACACGAATGACTGATCAGCTTAGGCGGTCTCGCTTGTCTTTGGCGGTGAGCAATGCCGCAGATCGTTTACAGAATGCGTACCTGCAGCGCGGAGAGAAGCCTGGTAGCGAGGCCGCAGCAAAGAGCACACTATCAGAAATGCGTCGGTATGCTGGCCGGAGTCCGGAAAAGGCACCTCTGGCATTCCAACGGGTCATGAACCTCATGTATCCTGCGCTGCTCGACGAAGAACCTGGATTATTTGCAACTCGCGAAGAGGAAGCGGCATTTTATGCATTGACGCTTTTCGCATCGCACATGCAATCTGCTACCCAGCCGGTACATGTAGAAGGATGTAGTTTCGCACGAGCATGTGGATTGATGTACACCCAGAGTGAATCCGAGTCATTGAAGCCTCGTTTCGACGCTATCTTAACCGCAGCTGGCTATGAGTCGCAGCTGTATCACGCACGTTCCCTGGTGAGTATTCTTCGTTCAAAGAATATTGGCTTTGACTATGGAGCATTCGCTCAGGATTTGAAGACGTTGCGCAATCCGAAGTTCCGAAATTCCGTTCTCCTTCGATGGGGACGAGATTTTGCCACGGCCCCATTCACTAAAAAGACCGAAAAATAATCAAGAAAGGTTCAATATCATGTCCCTAACTGTTGACGTCCATGTCCTTCAAACCATCCCACCAAGCCTCATCAACCGTGACGATATGGGCGCACCAAAGTCCGCACGTTATGGTGGTGTTCAGCGCCAACGTGTCTCGTCGCAAGCATGGAAGCGTGCCGTCCGCCAGGATTTCGCCAAGCGCTTCCCCGCAGAGGTGATGGGTAAGCGCACCCGTCTCGTGGGAGAACTCATCTGCAAGCGCATTTTCGAAATCACCGAGGAGGCAGGAGAGAAGTGGGAAACCCAGCGTGCGATTGATGGGGTAAAGAACCTCTTTACTGGTGCCAAGCTGAAGCTCAAGGATGCCAAGAGCAAGAACGACGAGACCGAAGAGGACGCGAAAATCGCATACCCAGAGCTCGGTTACTTGTTGTTCCTGGGCAACCATCAGATTGATCGTGCTGCTCGCGCCATCATCGATAAAGATGGGGAGAAGTTTAAGAAAAATGAAGCTCAGGCAATTCTTGACACTGAGCACTCCATTGACATCGCAATGTTTGGCCGTATGGTGGCTGATGACGCTGCTTTCAACGTCGACGCTTCCGTCCAGGTCGCGCACGCGTTGGGTATTCACGAGACTGAGCCGGAATTCGACTACTTCACGGCAGTCGATGACGCCACTGCTGACAATGAAGAGACAGGTGCAGGCATGATCGGCACTGTACAAATGATGTCTTCAACTCTTTATCGCTTCGCATCGGTCGACTTCGAATCCCTTGCTTCCAACCTCAATGACGTGAAAACTGCGGTCGACTCTGCGGCGGCATTCGTGGATTCCTTCGTCAAATCCCTTCCAACAGGTAAGCAGAACACTTTTGCACACAACACGCTCCCTGAGCTTGTTTATGTCACGATTAGTGACGATCGTTCGGTGTCGTTGGTCAATGCTTTTGAGGAGCCCGTCGAGGCGGGTGCTGCGGGGCGCAGCAAGCTTGGTGCGGAAAAGCTCGCCCAAGAGGCTATCGAAACTCAGCGAATGTATGGACTCAAGCCAACTGCCCAGTTCGTCGCTGGAATTCGCGGACTTGACGGGTATTTCACCGAATTTGCGGACTCAGTCACTATTCCTGAGCTTGAAGAGCGGGTGGCAGATGTTCTCAACTCCCTCATTTCGGAGAAATAGAAAATGACTAGCACCTTGCTACTACTTCTTAAAGGTCCCATGCAATCATGGGGCGATGATTCCCGCTATAAACAGCGCAAGACGGGACAGGTGCCGACCAAATCAGGGGTGATCGGTATGCTCGCTGCAGCTCTAGGCCGCCGACGAGTCGATCCGATTGAAGACCTTGCGGGATTGGGTTTCGGAGTGCGAGTGGACCAACCTGGTACCTTGCTAAAGGATTTCCAGACCGCGCTACCGGAGGGCGCTTCTAACGCGCAGCTGGTGACCCGCTACTTTCTTAGTGATGCTGTGTTCGTTGCTGCTGTGGAGTCTGAGGAACGAGCCCTCTTAGAGAACATTGAATCAGCTCTGCGACGTCCCCGCTTCCCGTTGTTCCTTGGTCGCCGATCGTGTCCTGCGCCAGCTGATCTAGTCCTGGGGATCCGCGATAGTGATTTGATCACAGCTCTGCAAGGCGAAGAATGGCACGCCTCCAAAAGTCATCGGCAAGCTCGAGCGAGAAACGTTGTATTACCGATACACCGCGACGCAAGAGAAGGGGAGAGAGGAATAGCATGCCGCGATGTTCCGATTTCTTTTGCCCAAGAGCATCGGCAGTATGCGTGGCGTGAAGTTGTGCAGGACGCGACAGGCGCTCCGTTTGAGAATCCTCTCGCTACTAAGTCTGATCCATTTTTTGAAGCGGTGATTCGCGCATGAGTACGTTAACGAAGTTGTATCTCAACCCCTTGAAGCGTGGCGCTGCAAAGCTATTGGCGAACCCACAAGCGATGCACGCGGCCGTTCGTGGAGCATTTCCACCAGATATCGACGAATCGCAGTCGCGGGTGCTGTGGCGCGTGGACCACAGGGAACATGAGCATGTTCTTTATATTGTGGGGCCTGAAAAACCGGATGCCCAGCACATCGTTGAGCAGGCTGGCTGGGGCACCCGGCCCGCGCAATCGGCGGACTATTCAAGGTTTTTGGAACAGATTGTCAATGGGCAAAAATGGGCTTTTGAATTGGTGGGAAATCCCGTTGAGTCAATCACTATTCCAGGGAAATCGAGGGGAAAAGTTGTTCCACACGTCACGGCTGCTCAGCAATGCGAGTGGTTATTGAAAAAGTCGATGGCAGCGGGCTTTTCCATCGCAGTCGATGAGAACGAGGAGCCTATGCTTTCTGTGGTTGAACGTAATAACCTGCGGTTTTCAAAGAGAGATGGTGCTAAACGCGTTTCTCTCCGCACCGCACGGTTCCGTGGGCAACTCGTAGTCACCAATGCCAAAGCCTTGAATAAGTCGCTCCAGCAAGGAATTGGACGTGCAAGGGCATATGGTTGTGGCCTTTTAACGCTAGCTCCGGCAGAGTAGGAAAGTCTGCAAATGGAACCGCAAAAGGTACCTGTTGATCGGCAAGAACTGACGCGCGTGAGTGAGAGGATTTCATTTCTCTACGCTGAGCGTGCCGTGGTCAACCGGGATAACAATGCACTGACCATTTCGGATCAGAATGGCACGGTACATGTTCCAGCAACCACGCTTGCTGCGTTGTTGCTGGGACCGGGGACTAAAGTGACATACGCTGCAATGGCTTTGCTGGGCGATACTGGCGTATCTGTTGTGTGGGTGGGAGAAAAGGGCGTGCGTTACTACGCCCACGGACGCCCTCCTGCCAAGACTTCGCGTTTCGCTGAAGCACAGGCTCGAATTGTTACCAACCAACGGGCCCGTTTGGACTGCGCTCGAGAAATGTATTCCATGCGCTTTCCCGACGAAGACGTGAGCGGATTAACTATGGCGCAACTACGTGGGCGTGAAGGCGCACGTGTCAAAGCGATTTATCGTAAGTATGCAGATCTCTATGGAGTTTATTGGGATCGGCGGCGTTACGACCCGAATGACTTTGCTGGTGGCGATCCTATTAATCAAGCACTCACCGCGGCGAATGCTGCGTTGTATGGTGTGTCTCAAGCGGTGATTACGGCCTTAGGTTTTGTCCCTGCGCTGGGTGTGGTTCATAACGGCACGGACCGTGCTTTTGTGTATGACATCGCTGATCTCTACAAAGCGGAGGTTTCGATCCCAGCTGCTTTCGCAGCAGCCTCTGAGCCAAGGAACGATATTAGCGGACAGGTTCGCCGACTAGTTCGGGATGCAATCATTGAAAAACGGCTATTGCCACGGATCGTAAAGGACCTCTATCGCCTAATGGGAGTGGACAATAGCGCCGAGTCAATCGATGTAGAGCTGCTTTTGTGGAACGAACTTGAAAATATTGCGGCTGGTACTAATTGGTCAGACTTTGATCGGAGTTCTCCATGATGGTGCTCGTCGTTACTGCATGTCCCGCCGGCCTGCGCGGTGACCTTACTAAGTGGTTACTTGAGATTTCACCTGGGGTGTTTGTGGGTCGTCCATCAGGGCGCATTCGTGATCTGTTGTGGGAACGTTGCGTAAGTTTGTGCAAAGATGGCCGCGCTATTTTGGTTTTTAGCTCCGATAATGAGCAGGGGTTGGATTTTCGCGTTCATCGCCATGAGTGGGAGCCTGTGGATTTTGATGGTGTCACCCTCATGCGAAGAACCACTGCGCCATCAAAAGCTCAACGCCGTACCGGCTGGAGTGCTGCCCGAAATGCTCGCCGACACTGACCGTTACACCATAAGTCGGATCTGCTAGCCTCGTTTTTGGCTCTTCCACGCTGGTCAGTAAGTGTCCGCCCCGCGTAAGCGGGGATGAGCCCGCCTCGTCGGCTGAGATGACGGGCATTTCTCAGTCCGCCCCGCGTAAGCGGGGATGAGCCCAATCACCACAATCCTCGAAGGACAGCAATGACGTCCGCCCCGCGTAAGCGGGGATGAGCCCGAAATCACCTACACCGAAAAGATTTACGACGCGTCCGCCCCGCGTAAGCGGGGATGAGCCCCTGGCACCGATGAAATCCCGCTCTACTACTACGTCCGCCCCGCGTAAGCGGGGATGAGCCCACGTCTGCGGGTGACGCGGCAGCCGCCATGACGTCCGCCCCGCGTAAGCGGGGATGAGCCTAGTGGATTTTTTAATTCCCTTAGCGCTCTGCAGTCCGCCCCGCGTAAGCGGGGATGAGCCCGGGCCGCCGGGGGTCTCCGGCCAGTTGAACAGGTCCGCCCCGCGTAAGCGGGGATGAGCCTTGAGCGCACACCTATAGAGTAAAACGACGAAAGTCCGCCCCGCGTAAGCGGGGATGAGCCCGATCTGGGAGCATACCCACGCCACGGCATCAGGTCCGCCCCGCGTAAGCGGGGATGAGCCCAGGGCGCGTAGTTGGTCTCGCGTGCCTCGGTAGTCCGCCCCGCGTAAGCGGGGATGAGCCCGTGTGCGCAGCGTGAAGGTGTCGCCGCTGACTGTCCGCCCCGCGTAAGCGGGGATGAGCCCGAACGAGCGGAACATGTCGCAGGCGGAAGCGGGTCCGCCCCGCGTAAGCGGGGATGAGCCCGTGTG
>NZ_KV788332.1:10307-11993 GCF_001807215.1 Corynebacterium sp. HMSC05D08
GACTGTCCGCCCCGCGTAAGCGGGGATGAGCCCGTCACGCGAGCGTCGTCCGGCAGAGGCTCGTTGTCCGCCCCGCGTAAGCGGGGATGAGCCCGGTGACGAGTTCTACCGGGTCAAGAGTGAGGTGTCCGCCCCGCGTAAGCGGGGATGAGCCTCGTCGGCGGTCCAAAGGACACGATGATATGGAGTCCGCCCCGCGTAAGCGGGGATGAGCCTCACTGCCCGGCTCGTAAATATTCTTCGAGCTGGTCCGCCCCGCGTAAGCGGGGATGAGCCGGGAACTCACCAAACTTTGGCAGCTGAATGGTCGTCCGCCCCGCGTAAGCGGGGATGAGCCCCGCCCCCACAGTCAGACCCGAATCAGACTGCAGTCCGCCCCGCGTAAGCGGGGATGAGCCCCGCCATCGCTACCGTCGCTACCGTCGATGGTCGTCCGCCCCGCGTAAGCGGGGATGAGCCCGCCGTAGCAACCGACATTGCACGGCTTTGCGGGTCCGCCCCGCGTAAGCGGGGATGAGCCCTTGGCTGGGTTTCTAGCTCGCTGCTATCGTCCGTCCGCCCCGCGTAAGCGGGGATGAGCCCATATCACGCACAGCATCATGTGAGCGCAGATTGTCCGCCCCGCGTAAGCGGGGATGAGCCCCCCATATGACGAATACGGCCCCGAATGGCACGGTCCGCCCCGCGTAAGCGGGGATGAGCCCTTTGGGCCGGTGTGGAGTACGAGCGCCGCGTCGGTCCGCCCCGCGTAAGCGGGGATGAGCCCGCGTCCACAACGTGCTCGCTTGCTTGGATCAGGTCCGCCCCGCGTAAGCGGGGATGAGCCCGCCGAGGAAGCCGAGAACGAGGAAGCAAAAATGTCCGCCCCGCGTAAGCGGGGATGAGCCACTGGAGGATGTCAGGAAGGCGGTCACCTAGCGGTCCGCCCCGCGTAAGCGGGGATGAGCCCCGCGGGACCCTGGACGTGCCGTCCGTACTGCAGTCCGCCCCGCGTAAGCGGGGATGAGCCTCCGTGGTGGCGGCGTCCAGCAAAATCGCTGGAGTCCGCCCCGCGTAAGCGGGGATGAGCCCACCTGGGCAAGAACCATATGACAATGCCTAACGTCCGCCCCGCGTAAGCGGGGATGAGCCCTTCGATTCCCGCCGAGGTTACGGCAATGCCGCGTCCGCCCCGCGTAAGCGGGGATGAGCCCTAAGTTTCAGACTGCGGCGCTGCAGGCTATCGGTCCGCCCCGCGTAAGCGGGGATGAGCCGGACCGCTTCGCAAAGAGACTGAAGCAAGACGGGTCCGCCCCGCGTAAGCGGGGATGAGCCCCAAGACCCGCGAAGGCTACACACGCCTCACCAGTCCGCCCCGCGTAAGCGGGGATGAGCCCATGCACTACACCGGGGCAGAAGCCTGTGCCTTGTCCGCCCCGCGTAAGCGGGGATGAGCCCATTTCGCCCCACACCGCACCCCTATTGGAATGGTCCGCCCCGCGTAAGCGGGGATGAGCCGTAAATGAGCAACGAACTCGCACCAAACACCAGGTCCGCCCCGCGTAAGCGGGGATGAGCCCGTCATCGCCGCCGACGCATGCCCCAGCTGACGGTCCGCCCCGCGTAAGCGGGGATGAGCCCAATGGTTCGCGGGCGCTGCCCCACTCGGTGTAGTCCGCCCCGCGTAAGCGGGGATGAGCCGAAGTG
>NZ_KV788332.1:12013-13323 GCF_001807215.1 Corynebacterium sp. HMSC05D08
CGAGTCCGCCCCGCGTAAGCGGGGATGAGCCCCAGAATCGGCTATCCATACTCGGCGTTGGCCCGTCCGCCCCGCGTAAGCGGGGATGAGCCCTAGCGCGGCAAAAAGATCTTCGCGCCATTCAAGTCCGCCCCGCGTAAGCGGGGATGAGCCCCAGCAGGGCGAGAATCGGTACAAGACGGAGTTGTCCGCCCCGCGTAAGCGGGGATGAGCCCGTGGGTGACCTCCGCGCGCTCTGTCGTGGACGGTCCGCCCCGCGTAAGCGGGGATGAGCCTCACTATTAATGGAAGTAACGCAAGTGAAGTACGTCCGCCCCGCGTAAGCGGGGATGAGCCGCCCCGCGCTGCCCGTATCCGAGATCTTCTTCGGTCCGCCCCGCGTAAGCGGGGATGAGCCCAATGATTGATTACGAGTACCGCTCTGGGCATCGTCCGCCCCGCGTAAGCGGGGATGAGCCTTACTAGCGCGATAAACATTCCTTCGATGTATCGTCCGCCCCGCGTAAGCGGGGATGAGCCCTACACCGACTGGATGAAGCGCATGATTGCCTAGTCCGCCCCGCGTAAGCGGGGATGAGCCCCAACAAGGGCCGCACAGCCCTGATAGCGATGAGTCCGCCCCGCGTAAGCGGGGATGAGCCCTGTGACCGTGCCCTCGCGGTACTCGAAGCAGCGTCCGCCCCGCGTAAGCGGGGATGAGCCCCACCGCGATGATTAGTGCAAGTGCACTCATTCGTCCGCCCCGCGTAAGCGGGGATGAGCCCTCAAGCGTGTTATTGGGCTCGTTTGTCTGGTTGTCCGCCCCGCGTAAGCGGGGATGAGCCTAAGGTGCGGGGCCAACGCCCGGTACAGCCCCCGTCCGCCCCGCGTAAGCGGGGATGAGCCCATATCACGCACAGCATCATGTGAGCGCAGATTGTCCGCCCCGCGTAAGCGGGGATGAGCCGAAGTCCCAGCTCACTACCGCATAGCAGATGCAGTCCGCCCCGCGTAAGCGGGGATGAGCCCTCGTGCCACTCTTCCTCATTTTCTGGTTTAAAGTCCGCCCCGCGTAAGCGGGGATGAGCCGTTGGCCCGCGTGGCGGCGTCACCCGTGTTACTGTCCGCCCCGCGTAAGCGGGGATGAGCCCATATGTTCCAGCTTCGGACGTTACGGTGACAAGTCCGCCCCGCGTAAGCGGGGATGAGCCCGATAATGCGGCGTGCGCGGGCGAGGGAAGGCAGTCCGCCCCGCGTAAGCGGGGATGAGCCCAAACGCCTACGCACAGAGCTAGCGAGACTGCAGTCCGCCCCGCGTAAGCGGGGATGAG
>NZ_KV788332.1:13343-56468 GCF_001807215.1 Corynebacterium sp. HMSC05D08
CTGCAGTCCGCCCCGCGTAAGCGGGGATGAGCCCTTATACCGGGGCCACATTGATGGCTATGAGCTGTCCGCCCCGCGTAAGCGGGGATGAGCCCCGCCATAAACCGCCCTATACCGCCTTATTGCAGTCCGCCCCGCGTAAGCGGGGATGAGCCTTCCATTCTGGCTAAATAAGTGGGGATACCCGGTCCGCCCCGCGTAAGCGGGGATGAGCCCGCATCATCTCCAGATCGACGCCGGGGAACCACGTCCGCCCCGCGTAAGCGGGGATGAGCCCACTTGGTGGCTCGCGTGTGGGCTTCAAGGCGTGTCCGCCCCGCGTAAGCGGGGATGAGCCCGGGACGCCCGCTACGCAGCCCAATTCCACGCAGTCCGCCCCGCGTAAGCGGGGATGAGCCTAGGAAGGCGCTCCAATCTGGACGGCTTGGCCTGTCCGCCCCGCGTAAGCGGGGATGAGCCCCCCCAACCACCACAGAAAGGAACACCCACAATGGTCCGCCCCGCGTAAGCGGGGATGAGCCCGGGCTGTTGAGCAGGGCGTTTAACTAGGTTCGGTCCGCCCCGCGTAAGCGGGGATGAGCCCCCAGACTGAACCGCCCCCACAGTCAGACCCGAGTCCGCCCCGCGTAAGCGGGGATGAGCCCCACGTTCACGTGGCATCACAGCAGCCATTGGGGTCCGCCCCGCGTAAGCGGGGATGAGCCGTTCAGTCCCATCCTCCTTGTAATAGGAAGGCGGTCCGCCCCGCGTAAGCGGGGATGAGCCTTCGACATCATCACCGACGATGAAGGCAGGGCCGTCCGCCCCGCGTAAGCGGGGATGAGCCGGGGAAAGCCCCTAAGAAAGGAAAAGAAAATGAGTCCGCCCCGCGTAAGCGGGGATGAGCCTTTTGCTGCCATCAGCCACCGCCTTATCCACGTGTCCGCCCCGCGTAAGCGGGGATGAGCCCGCCATCAACCCATGCAGACCCCAGCACACGTGGTCCGCCCCGCGTAAGCGGGGATGAGCCCCCACCCTCAAATGTGGCAGTGGGTAGCAGGAGGTCCGCCCCGCGTAAGCGGGGATGAGCCCCCTTAAGGACTTCGAGAACGCGCCAGAGGGCAGTCCGCCCCGCGTAAGCGGGGATGAGCCCGCACAATGTCGCTCACCTCGCCTACCATGACGGTCCGCCCCGCGTAAGCGGGGATGAGCCCATACACCGCCCTAGTGGACTTCCTCACCAATCGTCCGCCCCGCGTAAGCGGGGATGAGCCCCATAGCAGTCCCTCATTTCAATATCGGCCAGCGTCCGCCCCGCGTAAGCGGGGATGAGCGCTTCCATTCTGCTGTGGAAGGTACAGAAAGAAAGTCTGACCTGTGAAACGTGGGGATAAGATTTTTCTGTTAAGAAATACCCGTTTGCCCCACAGTTTTCCGCGGATTTGGAAGAGTGTTTTCTGCGGAACGTAGTTTTCAAAATCGGACCACACGGTCCCTACATCCTCATCACAAGATGCGAGCAATCCTCATTTACGCTTTTTCGCAGAGGAAGCGGATGACCTGGACGTACTCGAGTCTGTTGGAAGAAATGCAACATGGTGCTGGAGTGAAACCCTATACAGCGTCGAAGCGACATTGGTTATCTTCGCATACATTGATGACGTCCATGTTGCTACTGGGCCAGTGGAAGATCATTGCTCTAGATCTTGAATTGAGTCACCGAGCGCTGCGCGAGGCGGGGTTGTGAGGATTAGCGGTCGGATGCTCAGTGTGGTTTTAGTAAATGTATTTATCTGCCTTGAAAGTTTGAGCCGTCCCAACTTTTAACCGCCAGGGGAAGAAACTTCTGCTGCGACTTTTTGTTCATTGCGGCAGCGCTACTTGGCCGCCGTAGCTGCGTAAACAGGCAAGGTTCCCAAGCGCTGCCGGCGCTTCGGTAACACTCAAATGAGTAGTAAGAAGGCTTAGCCGGAAAAAGCAGCCCCGACGTAATCCAAGCTGCCATGCGCTACGCGCTCGTTCCCGCTATCAAGGTTGTATTCCCAGATAGCGTGGTCAGGGCGGTACTCGGGGAATCCCGTGTGTCCAGTGCGCACAAAGTTGTGGAGCCACGAGTTGAGCGTGCGCGCAGACTCGCCGTCGCGGACGCCGAAGATGAAACGTAATTCTTCGCAGTGCAAAGCAGGGCGACCACTGCAGGTAAACTCGATCATCCAGGTCGGCCCGGGGGCGTCGTCAGCTGCTTGTGCCACCCAGCGGCGAATGTTGGCATCACCAATCATGCGTCCCAAGGGACGTTCTTTGTCGATGTAGCTTGCGATCTGGCGCCACGGACCCAACGAGTTGGGTGGGAAACCAAATTTAGGTGCCATCTGGCGTAATGCAAGGCCACGTAGTGGGCTGGAGTCGATTTTTTGTGCAACGGGAATGCCATAGAACTCGTCGCGGGTCGAGCCAACCACTAGGGGAATGTCGACCATCTCAGTGGCATCGAAAGGTGCCGGCCCCAACGCCATACCAAGATTGTGTTTTTTACGGAATTTGGAATAGCCGTCCGCCAGTTTGTCTTGCGGCAGCGCTGCCAAGGATTCTCTTGTGACAGGAACACCGAGTGCGCGGCGCAGGCTGGCCCTCCGCTTTTCATTGGACTCAAGAGGAAACGCGGGCGACAGCGCCACCACGCGGCGGAAAGCACCCTTGTAGTGGTCGCGGCGCATCAGCCACAGGGCGGTGGTGGCGCCGGCGGACTGGCCGATGACGGTGACGTTTGTGGGGTCGCCGCCGAAGGACTCGATATTGCTCTGAATCCACTCCAGCGCCAGCTGGCAATCGTCGATGCCGCGGAAGCGGAAGGACTCATCGTCGTGGAACTGTGCGAAGCCCTGCAGGCCCACGCGGTAGCCGACCTGGACCTGGATGATGCCGGCGCGCGCATTGGCGGTGCCCTCCGCGCGGGGATCCTCATGGGTGCCGTTCTCGTAGCGGCCGCCGTGGATGTAGACCAACACCGGCGCGTCAGTGGCCTGCTGGGGCGCGGTGATTGTCAGCGCCACGGCGTCGGGACGCGGCGTGCGTGCGTCCTGGTCGCGGGCTGCGTTGAGCTTTACTGCGTTCTCAAAATCGCCCGGGATGAGGGAGTAATCCACGGAGTGGAAATAGTTGACGTCGCCCTCGGTGTAGCCGGTGATGGTGCCGGCGGGGCAGGAGACATGAACTGGCGTGCTAGACATACCCGTCAGACTACCGGGCAGCGAACTGGGCTAGAATCTCGCCTTATGGAATGGTGGACAAATCTTACTGGCGTGCTCTCGCAAGCCATGGTGCAAGCGCCCGTGTGGGTGCAGATGTCCGTGCTCATCGTCATCGCCGTTCCGCTTCTGGCCATCGCGGCGTGGTGCCTGATGTTCGTCATCGATTTCGTGGGCCGCCCCCGCTTCCGTGGGGCCGCAACGGGGTCCGAAATCCAGAAAACCGACTCCACGCGCTAAGGTAGTAAATCATGTCAACGCCAGAACAACCGCGGCACGACGATCCGCGCGAAGGGCTCTGGGACCCAGAACGCACCGTCCCTGCTGCCCCGCGCAAGCGCGCCCTGCCCAAGTCACGCGTGAGTCTGACCCTGTGGGCGATGATCGCGCTCGTCGTCGTGGTGGCGCTTATCGGTTTGTTTACCTAGCGCTGGCCTCAGCCACGCGCTGGAACAGCTCGTTGCCCGCTAGGTCCTCGATGAGGATGGGGGTCCCGGCGGCGTCGCAAAGCGGAATGCACCAGTTAGGGTAGAGGTCCTTCGTGGTGCCTGGCTGGTTCTGCGCGCGCACGTCACCCACCATGTCCACCAGGCTCGTGCACGTCAGCGCGGAGGGGGTTCCCGCGACGTACTTGTGCAAAGCCACCACCAGATCCGCCTCACTGCCGCGGTCGCTGCGCTCTGCCGTGCGGAAGTCGCGCTGCGGCAGGAGACCGGCCGCCGCCACCTGGTCCAACACGCGGGCCTGCCACTCTCGGTCGTCGGCTTCTTCCTCCGCCACAGAGCGGGTGAGCATGCCCAAGCGAGCGCGCAGCGAAATGTGATCGCCGCGCAGGTAAGCCAAGGTCGGCGGAAGATCGTGCGTGCCCACAGAGGAAAGCGCTAGGCGGCGGTACTCCTGCTGCGGAAGCGGAGACTCGTTGTCCTCGGAGCGCTCGAACCACACGATGGAGGTGCCCAGCACACCGGTCTCAGCCAGCGCATCCTGTACCCATGGCTCCAGCGTGCCTAGGTCCTCGCCCACGAGCACCGCGCCGGCACGTTCTGCCTCGAGGGCGAGAACACCGAGCATGGCCTCATGGTCGTAATAGACGTAGGTGCCGTTGAGCGGCGAGGTCATACGCGGAATCCAGAACAGGCGGAACAAGCCCAAGATGTGGTCCACGCGCACGCCACCGGAGTGACGCAGGATGGTCTGCAGCATCTCGCGCCACGGGCGGTAGCCAGACTCCGCCAAGCGCACCGGGTGCCACGGCGGCTGGGACCAGTCTTGGCCCTGCTGGTTGTAGTCATCCGGGGGAGCGCCCACGGAGCTCTGCGGCGCGAGGTACTCAGCGAGGTTGATGGCATCCGCGCCGCCAGGGTGCACGCCCACGGCAAGGTCGGTGACCAAGCCGATGCGCATTCCCGCCTCCTTGGCGCGGCGCTGCGCGGCGGCCAGCTGCTCGTCGCACAGGAACTGCAGCCAAGCGTAGAACTGGGCAAGGTCGCCGGCTTCTTCCTCGATGGCATGGCGCTGGCCGGTGCGGCGCGCCAACTCCTGCTCCGCGCACCATAGAGCGAAAGCGCTTAAGCCCTCGCCCTCGCTGCGCTGGTACTCCGCGAACTCGTTTTGGCGCTGCGGGGTGAAGTTGAGGGAGAAGAGCTCCTTGAGTACCTGCAGCTTGGCCTCGAAAATTGTGTCGCGCTCGATTTCGTCGGCGCTGCGGTTGCGCTCGCGGAACTCGGCGGCGAGCTCGCGGACGTCGTCCTGCAGGACCGGGTCTAGCTGCGACAGCTCCGGGATGTCCTCGATGTGGAGGTAGAGCGGATTGATGAAGCGGCGGGTGGTGGGCAGGTACGGCGAATCCTCCACTGGCGGCAGTGGCTCTGCGGCATGCAGAGGGTTGATGAGCAGGAAGTCGGAATACGGTGCCAAGGTCTCCGCGAGGCTGCCCAGGTCGTGGAAGTCACCGATTCCCCAGGACTGCGCCGAGCGCACCGAATACAGTTGCGCCATGACGCCGGCTGCCGGCTTGTCCAGGTAGGGGTCCGCGGTGGTCAGTCGCGCCGGGGTGATGATGAGCGGGCAAGAGTAGGACCCGATCTCCGGGGAGGACATGTGGATCTCGTGGAAGCCCAGCGGCAGATCACCAGGGATGTGGAAGGTGGCCTCGCCCCAGTGGATACCGGCGACGTTGGCAGTTGGCGCGTCGTTGGGGTCTTGGTAGACATCGCGCGTGCCACCCTCTTCGAGCTCAATGTGGATATCCACCGGTTGGCCGGCATGCACGTGGACGTCGAACTGCTTCTCGACGCCCTGCTTGCTCACCACGCACGGGGGTAGCGGGCGGGAGGAGCGCTCGAGGTAGTCCTCGTAGAGCAGTGAAGTCAGGCGAGACTCGTCGGCGCGGTCCTCTACGCTGACGCCCAAAGCGCGCAGGGTATAGGCAATAGTTTCATCCGTTACATGGATAGGGTAGCCGGATTGGGAGGAATACGAGCTGGCAACGCCATGGCGCTGAGCTAGTTCTTCGAGCAGTTCACGGGTAGTCACAACGCCACATTCTGCCATGGCTTAACACCGCGTGCCCGGGGATCGATTGGTAGAGTGGGCTGGAATTACCTAGCTGTGCGAAAGGACACCCGTGACACTGCAAGAAGCGCACACTCCTGCGAAGTTTGAAATCGAAGACGGCGAAACCTGTCTGACCCGCATGATGGCCACGGCGAAGGCGCGCCCACATGGCGTGATGTTTACCCGCCCGGCCAGCTATGAGTGGGTTAACGTTACTGCCAAGCAGTTCGTCGAAGAGGTCTACGCAGTGGCAAAGGGCCTTATCGCTGCCGGCGTGGAGCAGGGCGATCGCGTGGTCTTGCTGTCGAGCACCCGTTACGAGTGGTCCCTGCTGGATTTCGCTATCTGGGCTGCCGGCGCAGCTTCGGTGCCCATCTACCCATCTTCTTCACTGTCCCAGATCCAGTGGATCGTGGAGGACTCCGGCGCTGTCCTGGCCATCACCGAGTCTCGCGAGCACTCCGAGCTGGTGGCGCACCTGAAGCTGCAGGATGACGGCAAGCCGGCGCTGAAGAATTCACCTTCGCAGCTGCGCCGCATCCTGGAGATCAACTCCTCGGCCATCGACACCTTGATGTTTGAGGGCCGCGAGCTTTCTAACGACGTCGTCGATGCGCGCATTGCTGCCACCAAGACCGACGACCTTGCCTCGCTGGTTTATACATCCGGTACCACCGGCCGCCCGAAGGGCTGCATGCTGACCCACCGCAACTGGCTGGCTGAGACCTTGGGTCTGCTGACCAACCCGATTGGCGGCATTGCGGTTCCGGGCAACCACGTGTTGACCTTCCTGCCGCTGGCCCACGTGCTGGCACGTGCAGTATCCCTGGCCGTTGCCATGAGCGGTGCTTCGCAGAATCACTGGTCTGATTTCAGCACCATCACCATCGAGTTCCAGCGCTCCCGCCCTAACCTCATCCTGGGCGTGCCGCGCGTGTTTGAAAAGGTGCGCAACGGAGCCGCTGCCAAGGCTAAAGATGGCGGAGCCGTCAAGGGGGCCATCTTCCGCGAGTCGGAGAAAGTGGCCATCGAGTACTCGCGTGCGTTGGACACAGCGGAGGGGCCAGACCGCGTGCTGCGTGCAAAGCACAAGCTCTTTGACCGACTGGTGTACTCCACCATCCGTGAAGCGATGGGCGGCGAGGTGAAGTACTGCATCACCGGTGGTTCGGCGATGAGCCATGACCTGCTGCACTGGTTCCGTGGAATCGGCGTGACGATTTATGAGGGCTACGGCCTAACCGAGGTTGCCGCGGCGGCAGCCGTGGACTTTGAAAACCAAAAGATCGGCACCGTTGGCCCACCGCTGGAGGGCACCACCATTCGCGTCAATGATGACGGCGAAATCCTCATCAAGGGTGACATCGTGTTCAAGGGCTACTGGAACAATCCGGAGGCCACCGCAGAGTCTCTCGAGGACGGCTGGTACAACACCGGTGACTTGGGCGAAATCATGGACTCTGGCCACGTGGTGATTACGGGCCGCAAGAAAGACCTCATTGTGACCGCGGGCGGCAAGAACGTCTCGCCTGGCCCAATGGAAGACATGCTGCGTGCGCACCCGCTTATTTCCCAAGCAATGGTGGTCGGTGACGGCAAGCCGTTCATTGGCGTGCTGCTGACCCTGGACGAGGACGCGTTGAAGCGGTGGAAGGCTGAGCACAACATCCCGGCCAACCGCACGATGAAGGAAGTGGCTACCGACGCCACCCTGCGCGCCGAGATTCAGGACGCCATCAACCAGGTCAACACCACCGTTTCTCATGCGGAGGCCATCAAGAAGTTCTTCATCTTGGAGTCTGACCTGACTGAGGAAGACAACGAGCTGACCCCGACCATGAAGGTCAAGCGTTACGTGGTGGCGCAGCGTTATGCGGCTGCCATTGACCAGATCTACTCCAGCGAGAAATAGTTGAGGTTCCTACCGCTTGCCGGTCCCGCAAAAATCACGCCTGTGAATTTCTTCGGAGTGTCGCGCAGATCCTTCACAGGATCTGGAATAAAGTCAGCACTCGTTACAGAAAGTCTCAACCTCAACTAGAGGTTAGTTTGCGGAAAGGACCGGCATGCACAAAATCGCCGCCGAACTACGTCACCGCGAGCTGACCCAAGAGATTTACAACATCGGCGACGAAGTAGTTGAGTACATCGAGCACCTCATCGAAGCGATTGAGGACTGGGACGATGAACTTGCACTCGACTGTTTGGCAGAACTCGGCGACATCGTCGAGGACGCCCGCGTCGATTCCGGCCGCTGCGTAGGTGAGCTCATCGGGCTGCGCCACGCGCTGGTCTCCGGAGTCCGCTCCGGCACCATTTCCGCTGCCGCTTCCGGCAACAACGACATCGCCGAGCCAGAGCAGCTCACCGCGCGCAGCCTCGACGCGCAGTTCTCCATCGATTCTCCGACCATCGTGGTCTCTGAACTGGCAGCCACCCTGCGCGGCCGCACCGAAGCCGTGGCGGCTTATCTGCGCGAGCTAGTGGACTACGTGCTCGATCAAACCGACGCAGTGGCCCGCAACCTCGACATGGTCTCCCTGCCGCACCTCTACAAGCGTGCCGGCCAGTCCGCGCTCATCGCGGTTCAGGCTTGGCGCCACACGGTTGTGGAGGCCCACCCGGCTTATGTCCGTACGATGCGCGGCCGCAACTCGCCGCCTTTCCTCGAGGAGCGTGCTCGCATCAACGCGGTAGTCGCCCGCGTGCGTGCCAAGCGTGAGGCCGCCCGCCAGGCTGCGACCACCGCGTAGGCCGCGTAGACAGTGCCAGAAATAGACTTCCTTGTTGCCAACACACAAGGAGACAGCAACACCGCCGAATCCCTCTTTCGGCGGTGTTTGTCTTTTCTCCTTCCTTTAGGCGACCTGAGCTTTCGCACGCAGCACCATACGCAGCGCTTTGAGCAAAGACTCCGGCTCGGCCAGCAGTTGCTCCGGCGTAAACTGCAGCACCCGGAAACCCAGTGCGCGCAGATACTCCGTGCGCTGGGCGCGTCGCTGGAAGACGCCGTGGTGTGCGACCTCAATGATGATCTTGCCCTCGACGAGCAGTTCCGCCTCGATTCCTGGGGCCACGTGCGTGCGTGGAACTGCGGCAAAGCCTGCGTCAAGGACAAGAGCGCGGGCAGATGATTCATAGGGGGAGCGGGGCAGGCTGCTGGCGGCGTCGATGACGCGGCGTACGACTGCTGCGCCATGCACGCGGCCGAGGCTCGCTAGGGCGTCGCGCAGCGCTTGCTTCGTGGTGCCCATGCGCAGGGCTGAATCTGCTGCGATCAGGCCGGGGTGGAAGCCGTGGTAGCGAGCGACGTCAACGACCGCGCGTTCCATCGTGACCACCCGCGCGCCGTCAATGCTAAGTGGCGTTCCCACTGTGGTCTTGCGGTAGTGGCGGCCAGGAGCATTGCGGTTGTGGCGGGGCAAACTGCGCCCGGGCAGCGCGAGTTCGACGGGCTCCTTGGCGGAGTCGGTGGGCAAGAGCCAGAGGTCGTGGAGGCGGGCGGCGGACTTACTAATGAGGACTGCGGAATAGGAGCTGCGCGCGACGGCGATGCACTCGAGGCGCTTGCGTTCGCAGGCGCTGAGGGCGAGGTAGGCGTCGCGGTCGACGGCCATGCGGGGTGCTAGCTGTAGGAGTGAGCCGGTCTTGACTTCTTCGTGGACGTGAGGCTTGGTGCGGTGAAGTGTTTCTAAAAGCGTCATGGGCTTAGCTTCGCGCGCGTTGTGGTGCTGGCGCTAGACCCAGTTTCTAAAGCTGTGGATAACTTGTTGTGTACGTCAACAAAAGGCGGCTTTCAGATCTGGGTATTTGCGGGGCCAAGCGTTAGACCTGCGGGCCCGGAGCCACCTGGTCGAGCTGCTCGGTAATCTGTGGCCACAGCTGACCCATGATGTCGTCCCAGGTCAGGATCCACATTGCCTTGTCCTTGTCAGCCTTGCCCACGGCCACGAGCTGCTCGTTGCGAGCGCGCATGTGGTCCAGCGTCTTCTGGACGGTCAGCGTCGAGGACACGGTGAGCGCCGGGCGGGAGAACTCGAGGACTGGGGTTTCGGGTTCGGCTAGCAAGGTATCGCGGACGTGCACGATGCGCGGGACGCGGGAATCCTTAGGGAAGACCAGCACGCGCATGATGGACTTGCGGCGCACCAAGTCATGTAGGTCGGCCACGGTGGAGTCGGATGGCAGCGGGACAACCTGCGAGCCGAGCTCACGGGCCAGCGCACCCACGGTGGAGGCCTCGAGCTCGATGACGCCGGTGATTTGGTTCGCGGAGTCGTCATCAAGCGTGCCGGTCTCGCGGGAGTGCTCCACCAAGTGGCGCAGGGTCTCGGCGTCGTAGCCGGCGGCGCCAGCGCGGTCGACGGGCTCTTCGCCAGCCCAGATGACCATCTTGTTTGCCATGGAGTTGATCCACTTCAGCAGCGGGCGGAAGAGCCAAATGAAGCCGCGGGCTGGCACAGCAATGAGCTGCAGGGCCGTCTCTGGGTGGGTAATAGCCCAGGACTTCGGGGCCATCTCGCCGATGACCAAGTGGAGGAAGGTGACCACGAACAGGGCCAAGATGAAGGAGACCACGTCGGCCACGCCCAGCGGCAGGCCGACAGCCTCCAACGGGTGCATCAGAAGGTGGTGAACCCACGGCTTGGTCACAGCACCCAACACGAAGGTTGCGGCCGTAATACCCAGCTGGGCGCCGGCCAACATGATGGTCAGCTCGTTGAGCGAGCGCAGGCCCGCACGCGAGGCGCGGGAAGACTCAGCGGTTTCCTCCAAGCGGTTGCGGCGCGCACCCATCAAGGAGAATTCGATAATGACGAAGAAGGCTGAGGCCGCGATGATGAGCAGCGTGACGCTGACATTAAACCACCAGGTATCAGTCATTATGCTTTCTCCTCTTCCGGCTCGTGTCCGTCGGGGTATTCCTCAATCAGCTCCAGCGCTAAGGTCGACGGCACGTGGCGGTCAATCTCCTCGACGCGCATGTGCAGCTTTCGCACTGGGGCGTCGTCGCGCTCTACCCAGTCATCCGGCTCCGCCTCGAGCTCAATCGTGTACTCCTCGCCCTCCTCAGGCAGCGCGCCGGAGTGGGAAATCAGCAGGCCGGCCACGGTCTCGAAGTCGCCTTCCGGCAGGTCGTGGCCAATGGCGCGCTCGATCTCGTCGATTGGCGTATCGCCGTCGACCAACCAGTGGGAGTCATCCTGCTCGGTGATTTCCTCGGTCTCTTCTAGGTCGTGCTCGTCGGTAACGTCGCCCAGGATTTCTTCCGCGAGGTCCTCCATGGTCACGATGCCCACAAAGCCGCCATATTCGTCGATGACGCAGGCGAGCTTTTCGCTGGCGTCGCGTAGTTCGTTCACGACGTCGGGAAGCGGCATGAGCTCCGGAACCACAACGGGTTCCTGCATGACCGCGGTGGCTGCGGTGGCGTCGGGAAGCTGCGTGCCCAATACGTCGAAGAGGTGGACCACGCCGATGGGGTTGTGCTCGTCGTCGATGATGGGGTAGCGGGTGTGGTTCACGGACATCATCTCGCGGACTTCGCCAATGGTGGTCTCCGGATCGATGACGTCAACGCGGGAGCGCGGAATCATCGCGTGTCCCACGTCGTGTTCTGGGAAGTCCAGCAGGCGGTCGAGGACCAAGTAGGTGGCCTCGTCCAGCTCGCCGGCCTCGTGGGAAGCATCCACGATGGATTCGAGGTCATCGGTGGTGGCAGATGAGTCAACGTCCGCTACCGGCTCGATGCCGAAAAGCTTCAGAATGGCATTCGAGGAGTACTCGAAAAAGTGGATGAGCCAGCCGAAAATGCGCAGGTACCACATGGTGGAGGTGGACAGCCACAGGGCGGTCTTCATCGGTGCTGCGATGGTGTAGTTTTTGGGGAAGAGCTCCGCAAAGAGCATTGTGGCAATGGTGGAGATAAACAGTGCGGCCACCGTACCGATGGTGACGGAGACGGCGACGGGAACGCCGGCGTCGCCAAGCAGCTCGCCCAAACCACGGCCCACAAGGGGTTCTGCCACGTAACCGATCAATAGGCCGGTGATGGTGATACCCAGCTGCGCGCCGGAGAGCATGAAGGACGTGCGTTGGGTGATGTGCAGCGCTCTAGCTGCGGTTTTATCCCCCTCAGCGGCCTTCGATCGCAACTGCGTGCGGTCCACGGACATGAATGAAAATTCCTGCGCAACGAAGTACGCATTCGCGACGATAATCAGGCCAATGACCACAAATCCCGCAAGGATTAAAAGGATTGCTTGCAACATGGCCTACCCCGCCTGCCAATCTTTAAGGCGGGGACATCGACTCGGAGGTTCCACTGAAGGTGCCTTTCTATTTGTGAGAAACTGCTGAATAGACTACATGCTTAAACGGCGCGGTGGTCTAATTAGTTCCCTGCCGCGCTAGGCTTTAGGACATGACCGCTCCCTTTGGCCTTTATATCCATGTCCCATTCTGCTCCTCACGCTGCGGTTATTGCGATTTCAATACCTATACGCCAGGCGAATTGGGTGGCGACCTGACCGAGGAGTACCTCGACGCCTTGGAGCGCGAGCTGGGGATGGCCGCGCAACAAGTAGGCAGGCCGGCCGAGACCGTGTTCATCGGCGGCGGCACCCCAAGCATGCTGGGAGCGCAGGGGCTCGGCCGCATCCTAGGCCGCGTCAAGGAGACCTTTGGCTTGGCGCCTGGAGCCGAGGTGACCACGGAGTCCAATCCAGAGTCTACGAGCCCCGAGTACTTCGAGGGCCTGCTGGAATCGGGCTTTACGAGGGTGTCGTTGGGGATGCAATCGGCGTCGGATAGCGTGCTGCGAGTGCTTGAGCGTGCGCATACCCCGGGCCGGGCTTTCGACGCCGCCCGCGAGGCCCGCGCCGCAGGTTTTGAGCACGTCAACCTCGACATGATTTATGGCACGCCCACCGAAACCGACGACGACGTGCGCCTGACCCTGGATCGCGTGCTGGAGACCGGCGTGGATCACGTCAGCGCCTACTCGCTCATCGTGGAAGATGGCACCCGCATGGCGCGCAAGGTCAACAAGGGCCTGCTGCCTGCCCCCGACGAGGACGTGCTTGCAAGACGCTATGAGGCCGTCTCTGCGACGCTCGAAGCGGAAGGCTTCGAGTGGTACGAGGTCTCCAACTGGGCCAAGCCCGGCGGGGAGTGCCAGCACAACCGCATCTACTGGGTGGACGGCAACTGGTGGGGGGCGGGGCCTGGCGCTCACTCGCACCTGGGCAACGAGCGCTTCTACAACGTGAAGCTGCCCCGCCGCTACAACGAGATGCTGGGTCGCGGCGAGCTGCCGGTGAAGGAACGCGAGACGCTAACCGACGCCGAGCGGCACATGGAGAAGGTCATGCTCGGCCTGCGCCTGCGCGAGGGAATCCCGGCTGGCTGGCTGGGCAGCGGCGCGGAGCCGGTCATCGCGGACTACATCTGCCGTGGGTTGCTGCAGCGCGCCGGCGACCGGCTGTGCTTGACCAAGCCCGGGCGCCTGTTGGCAGACGGCATCATCACCGACTTGTTGGTTGCCGAGGAAGCTTAAAGGCCACCTTATAGGCCACAGTGAAGGTAGGTAACATAGGACGCATGTCCAATTCCACTGATGCTCGCCGCCGCGAGGTACTGCGCGCCATTGTGGCGGACTATATTGCCTCCCAGGAACCCGTGGGGTCCAAATCCCTGCTGGAGCGTTATCAGCTGGGCGTTTCCTCTGCCACCATCCGCAACGATATGGCGGTGTTGGAATCGGAGGGGCTGATTGCTCATGAGCACACCAGCTCCGGGCGCGTGCCCACGCAGAAGGGCTACCGCCAGTTCGTCGATTCGTTGCATGACGTAAAACCCTTGTCTGCTTCCGAGCGCCGCGCCATGCTGACCTTCTTGGAAGGCGGCGTCGACTTGGAGGACGTCCTGCGCCGCAGCGTGCAGCTGCTGGCGCAGGTGACCAAGCAGGCAGCGGTGGTGCAGATGCCCAACCTCAAGGTTTCGCGCGTGAAGCACTGCGAGGTCGTGGCGCTTTCCCCAGTGCGCCTGTTGTTGGTGCTCATCACGGATAACGGGCGCGTCGATCAGCGCAACGTCGAGCTCGACAGCATCATCGACCTAATGCAGACCGCGCGTCTGCGGGAGTCTCTCAATAAAGCGCTGGAGGGCAAGACGCTTACCGACGCCTCCGTAGAGCTGGCCGACCTCGTCGAGAACTCCCCGCCGGATATCCGCCCGCACGTGCTCAATGCGGCCACGACTCTTATCGAAACACTGGTGGAGCGTCCCTCCGACCGCCTGATTCTGGCGGGTACCTCTAATCTCACGCGGATAGCGCGCGATTTCCCGGAGGGGCTGCCCTCACTCATCGAGGCCCTTGAAGAGCAGGTCGTGGTGTTGAAACTTTTGGCCCGCGTGCCGGACCTGGGCAACGTCTCTGTGGTGATTGGCGAGGAAAACGAAGAGGATCAGCTGCGGCAGGCCTCCGTGGTCGCGACTGCGTACGGAGCTGGACGTGAAACACTCGGCGGCCTTGGCGTGGTGGGGCCCACGTATATGGACTACTCGGGAACAATCTCCAAGGTCTCTGCTGTTGCACGCTATGTAAGCGAAGTTTTGGCCGGCGAGTAAGCTGGCACGGATACTTTCCCGTGACTCTATATTTAGAAGGACTTTTGTTAAGTGGCTCGTGATTATTACGGAATCCTTGGTGTAGAAAAATCCGCTTCCGACGCCGAAATCAAGAAGGCGTATCGCAAACTTGCGCGCAAGTACCACCCAGACGTCAACCCGGGAGATGACGAAGCTGCCGAGAAGTTCCGCGAGGCCTCCCTCGCGCAGGAAGTGCTCCTCGACCCACAAAAGCGCCAAATCGTGGACATGGGCGGTGACCCCATGGAGGAACGCGGCGGTGGAGCAGGCTTTGGCGGTGGCTTCGGTGGCGGCGGTCTTGGCGATATCTTCGCTGAGTTCTTCGGCGGCGCGGCCGGCGGCTCGCGTGGCCCGCGTTCCCGCGTGCAGCCGGGCAACGACGCATTGCTGCGCACCACCATCACCCTGGAGGAGGCGTTCTCCGGCCTGAAGAAGCAGGTCACCGTGGACACCGCTGTGATCTGCGATCGCTGCGAGGGCACCGGCTCTGCTTCCAAGGCCAAGCCAGTTACCTGCCAGGGGTGTGGCGGCATAGGTGAAATCCAGGAGATGCAGCGCAGCTTCCTGGGCAACGTCATGACCACCCGTCCGTGCCCGCAGTGCCAGGGCTTCGGTGAGGTCATCACCGACCCCTGCAATCACTGTGGCGGCGACGGCCGCGTGAAGAAGCGCCGCGATCTCACCGTGAACATCCCGGCTGGCATCGGCGACGGCATGCGCATCCGCATGGCCTCTCAAGGCGAGGTCGGCCACGGCGGCGGCCCTGCTGGCGACCTGTACGTGGAGGTCTCCACCAAGCCGCACGCAGTCTTCGAGCGCAACGCCGACGACCTGCACTTGACGGTGCGCGTGCCCATGGTGGACGCAGCGCTGGGCACCAACTTCACCATCGATCAGCTAGATGGCGAGGAGCTCAACATCGACATCGAGCCGGGCACCCAGCCGGGCGAGTCCATCAAGGTCGAGGGCAAAGGCATGCCGCGCCTGCGCACCGATGGCTTTGGCAACCTGTTTGCCCACGTTGATGTCGTGGTTCCGAAGGAGCTCGACAAGAAGACCCGCGAGCTGCTCGAGAAGGTCCGCGATTCCCGCGACGAGGGCGCCCGCGTGCGTGAGTCCGGCGACGGCCAGGAAGAATCCTTCTTCTCCCGCATCCGCGATAGGTTCCGCCGCTAATGTCGCTGCCGGTCTTTATCCACCCCGATCTTTCGCAGGCCCGCGTGGGCGAGCCGGTGGGGCTCGAAGGTCCCGAGGGCCGCCACGCGGTGACGGTCAAGCGCCTTAGCGTAGGGGAGCGGCTCAAGCTCATCGACGGCACGGGCACCGCCGCCCTGGCCACCATCCAGTCCATTTCGGGCAAGGATCATTTGGCCGCGCTTGTCGACGCCGTGACTTTTGCGCCCGAGCCCAACCCCCGCGTGGTAGTGGTGCAGGCCATCCCGAAGTCTGAGCGCTCCGAGCTCGCCGTGGACTTGGCCACCCAGGCCGGCGCCGACGAAATCATCGCGTGGCGAGCCGATCGCTGCGTGGCCAAGTGGGATGCCAAAAAGGCACCCAAGGCCTTGGCCAAGTGGGAGGCGGCAGCGATTGCTGCCGCGAAACAGTCCCGGCGCGACCGCATCCCGGCGGTCTCTGGACCGCTTACCACGCCGCAGGTCGCGCAGCTCATCGCCGGCCAAACCGCCTACGTGCTGCACGAGGAGGCCACCGCCTCCATCAAGGACGTCCCGCTGGAGGGCACGGTCTACCTGCTCGTCGGCCCAGAAGGTGGCATCGGTGCGGAGGAGCTGGAGCGCCTCGGCGCACAGTCCATCAAGCTTGGTCCTGAGGTCTTGCGCACGGCGTCGGCAGCCATGGTGGCCCTTGCTGCAATCGGCACCCGCACTGACCGCTGGTAGCCTGTGAGAGTGCCTATTATCACCAAGAAGTTTGAGCTCGACTCCGCCTACGTAGCCACCGTGTTGGGCAGCGCGGACGATAATCTGCGCGTGCTCAATAACCTGCTGGACGCGGACCTATTCGCCCGGGGAACCACCGTTACGGTTACCGGCCCTGACTACGAGGTAGCCCGCGCCGCAAAGGTCCTTGAGGAGCTCGAGGCCATCGCGCGCCGCGGCCACTCCGTGAGCACCGATACCGTTAAGCACACCGTGGACATGGTGGCTGTTGACGCCCCGCAGTCGGTCTCCGCTGCGCTGGCGGCGGACATCGTCAAACGCCGCGGCAAGTCCGTGCGCCCGAAGACGGTAGGCCAGTCCGAGTACGTCCAGGCCATCGATGACAACACCGTGGTCTTCGGCATCGGCCCAGCCGGCTCCGGCAAGACCTACCTGGCCGTGGCCAAGGCGGTTCAGGCCCTGCAGACCAAGCAGGTCTCGCGCATCATCTTGACCCGCCCGGCAGTCGAGGCAGGAGAGAAACTGGGCTTCCTCCCGGGAACCTTAAATGACAAGATTGACCCGTACCTGCGCCCGCTTTACGACGCCCTGCGCGACATGCTTGACCCCGAGATGATTCCGAAGCTCATGGAGGCCGGCATCATCGAGGTCGCCCCGCTGGCGTACATGCGTGGCCGCACGCTGAACGACGCCTTCGTCATCCTCGATGAGGCCCAAAACACCACCCCGGCGCAGATGAAGATGTTCCTGACCCGTCTGGGCTTTGGCTCCAAGATCGTGGTCACGGGTGACATCTCGCAGGTGGACCTCCCACGCGGTCAGATCTCCGGCCTGCGCTTAGTGCGCCGCATTTTGGAAGGCGTGCCGGATATTCACTTTGCGGACCTGGGCTCGGGAGACGTGGTTAGGCACCAGCTCGTGAGCCGCATCGTCAACGCTTATGATGCCGCTGAGGCGAAAAGCGCCGCTAAGAACGCAGCGTCCAAGTACGTAGAGGAAGGCGAATAAATGTCCATCGAGTTCATTAACGAGTCCGGCTTTGAGGGCGTCAACGAGGAGATGCTCATCGACGTTGCATCCTTTGCCTTTGGAGCCATGGACATCAACCCGGACGCCGAGTGCACCATCACCGCGGTCGACTTGGAGACCATTGCGGACCTGCACGTGCGCTGGATGGACCTTGAGGGCCCAACCGACGTCATGAGTTTCCCCATGGATGAGATCACGCCGGGCGCGTTGGGCACGCGTCCCGACGCCCCCGAAATGGGCCCGGCCATGCTCGGCGACATCGTGCTCTGCCCCGAGTTTGCCCTGCGCCAAGCCAACGCGGCGGGCCACTCGCTGGGCCACGAGCTCGCGTTGCTGACGGTGCACGGTTGCCTCCACCTGCTGGGTTACGACCACGCCACCCCGGCGGAGGAAAAAGAGATGTTTAGCCTGCAGAACGAGCTGCTGGCTGATTGGTACGACGACCTCGCGGCCCGCGGTGTGAGCTACCAGCCCAAGCCCTCGGGCCCCAAGGCCTTCCCCGACGCGGCCGAGCGCGCCAACCTCGACAAAGAGGTCCCCGGCGGCGGCATCCCCCCAGTTGCCGAGCCGCGCCGCAAGGATTAGTCGAGCGGCTTAAAGCGGCGGCCATGGGCTTGAACCATGGCGGTAGTTAGAGTGACCCGCTACACAGATCGTGAAATAGCCGTGATTGCTTCTGACGGAGCATCAAACCAGACCTGCACGTGGTTGACATGCGAAAGCTGTTCCTTCTGCCACGGCCACTTTGGCGCTGGCACGAGCAGTGGCGATGCAAGCTCGATGTGAACGTTGCTCCCGTCGCCGTTTCCTAAAATCAATGTGTCTTCATCAATTGCATATCTCTCATGGTAGTAACCCCGTGACAGGGTGATGTTCGCGATTTCTCCCGCGGCAATGCTCGCTACTTCCTTACCCGCATGGCGCAGCACCAACGTCCCATCAACGAAATGTGGATAGGTGTAGGCGGCGCCAAAGACTCCCCACAGCAAGATGAGCGAATAGAGGGAAACAACGAGGATTAGCGCGCGCAGCCATGCCCACGGCACCAGAAGCTCGATCGCAATGCATTCAATCCCAGTCGCTCCTGTAACCGCAGCCGGAATCACCCACCAACCGCGATGGGAGTCGAGTACTTTGCCCGAATACCGCCGCTGCCGTAGTAGTACGAGTACACATGTCTTCAACATACGGAGCTCGGCCCTCACTGCTTGTACCGGCGCAATATCCTCGTCGCGGTTGATGAAAAGAAAAGCGGCAGCCAGAAGAAGCTCTAGAGCGATGACTCCCGTAACGATCACGGTTCCTCTTCCGCCGCCAGCAATGACGACATAGAGTTCTGCCGCCAGGACGGCACCAATGAGGACCGCGAAAACCAGCGATCTAGCCTTCATCGCCGTACCAATTCCAAGGCCACCAATTGGCCTTTACGGGCTGAGATGTCGCGCGGCTGGAGCTCCAAATATCCGGGCCGCAACGTTGCGAAAACTCCGTTCATGACGCCTTCCTTATAGGACTTGAACCACTGTTCTGCGAGTTCATCGCACTCCGGACCAGGTTCGGTCTCACCGAGCTGTTTCCACCGTTGATGCTGCGCCCTAATCCTTGAGACACATTGAGGCGAACTCAGATTTGTCTCAAGCACGCGCCACGTCTGAGCCGTAGCAACTCCGGAATAAGCCATGAGACTCCATGCATCAACTTCTTGTGCAATCTCGACTTCCGACAGCCCACTTTCGGCGAGAACTTCTTTCATAAGAACCATCAATCCGTGGGGAGCTGGCCCTGGCGGATTATCCCTGAGCCGAATGAGTCGCGCACGTTGCTCTTCCAGATTTGCGACTCGTCGCTCTATTTCTTTAAGCGCCGCATCGTACAACGTATCTTCGGGCTCCGCGGTCAGGGATTTGAGCGGAATCCCTGCCACGGCCAGCTGCCGAACCTTCACTAACGCAGCAAGGTCTGCGAGCGAATAGTCGCGATATCCGTTTGCCTTACGCTCCGGCTCCGGAACTACGCCCCGTTGGTGATAGTGGCGAATTGTGCGCACGCTGCAGCCCAACGCTCGAGCGACTTCTGAGATCCTCATAAGGCTTTTATAAACTATGACGCCGCGTCAAGGTCAAGAGATTTCAAGAATGAGCGAGGCAAACGTCCCCGAACTTCCGTGGCTTAGTCGAATTCGTAGACGAGGCTGTCCTCCCTCTCCTGCGGGCACCCGAGAAGAATTAAATCCGCGATTTCTTTTGTGCGGTCCGTGAAATAGAGCAAGATGGGTGCCATGAATATTCTTTCGATCCAGTCCCATGTCACCTACGGCCACGTCGGCAACTCTGCTGCAGTCTTCCCGCTCCAGCGCGCGGGCCACGAGGTATGGCCGGTTCACACGGTGAACTTCTCCAACCACACCGGCTACGGCGATTGGGGCGGACCACTCATCCCAGCTACTGATGTCACTAGCATTATCGACGGCATCGAGAAGCGCGGCGCCTTTGAGAAGATCGACGCAATCCTCTCTGGCTACCAGGGTGGTCCGGATATTGCAGGCGCTATTGTCGACGCCGTGACCCGCATCAAGGCCGTCAACCCCAAGGCCCTCTACGCGTGCGACCCAGTCATGGGCAACGCGAAGTCGGGCTGCTTCGTCTCGGACGAGATTCCGCCGCTGCTGCGCGATAAGGTCGTGCCGGTGGCTGACATCATCACCCCGAACCAGTTCGAGCTGGGCTACCTGACTGACCACGAGGTCGGCACCTTGGAGCAGACCCTCGAGGCCGTGAAGGCTGCGCAGGAAATCGGCCCGAAGACCGTGCTGGTCACCTCGGTAAAGCGCCCGGAAACCCCGGAGGAGACCATCGAGATGCTCGCCGTGGACGGCGACCGCGCCTTTATCGTGGCCACCCCGTTCCTGCCGTTCAAGCGCAATGGCTCCGGCGACGTCACTGCAGCGCTGTTTACCGGCCACTACGTCGAAACCCATGACGCGAAGCTGGCGTTGAAGCGCACCGCGTCTTCGGTGTACGACTTGCTGCACAACACTTATGAGGCAGACTCGCAGGAGCTGCAGCTCATTGAGTCCCAGGACGTGTTTGCGAATCCGCAGCTGCAGTTCCACGTCGAGGAGCTCTAGCGCACCCGTCCCACGCCTTTGGCAAATACCCAGACCTGGAAATGCAGCTTTCTGGTGGAAAGCGGGGCGTCGGCAAGCGCGGCGAAAAGCGAGCAGGAGGTCTGGGTGCCCAGCCCTGGGAATTTGACCATTCTGGCCGCACTTGCCGCGCGCCAGCACCCACCGCCGGTTAAAAGTAAGGCATGGACAACGCGTTACTTTTTGACACAATCGACGCCCACCTTATTGACCTTCGCCAACTATCCAACGAAGACCCGTGCTGGCTGCAGATGCACCACGGCAAAATCGTGCGTGCGGCCTGGTGCTTCGCGCTGCCGAAGCAATTCTGGAATCGGCTCAAACCCTGGGAACGCGACATAGCGCGGGTGTATATCCACGCACGGACCGTGCATAAAGCTGTGCTGATCGGAAAGCCCGCGGCTCTGATACACGGCATTCCCACCATTAGCCGCCCCACCGAATACCCAGCAGTGCTGCCCTCGGGCTCGGTGCCGCAGAAATCCAAGGGGCATTTCTTCGCTTATAAAGCTGCCCGCCTGCACGGGCAAACCACCACGGTCCACGGCATTAAACTCACCTCGCTGGAGCGTACCGCGATTGACATGGCCCGTCTGCACGGCTTCGAAGAGGGGCTGGTCGCCGCGGATTATGTGCGTGCACAGGTGGGCCGCCGTCGCATGCAGGATACGTTGGGCGCGCTGGGCCGCGTCAAGGGCGTAGCGACGGCACGCGCCGTGGTGGCTGCGACCGTGGTTGATTCTGAGTCGCCGTGGGAGTCCTATGCCCGCGCGTTGTTGCTGCGTGCGGGCATAAACGTGCGCACGCAGTACGTTGTGGGCAAGTACCGCGCTGATTTGGCAATTGACGGCTGGTTGCTCATTGAAATCGACGGCGATGTCAAATACCAAGACAAGCCTGTGGAGGCGATTCGCGCGGAGCACCGCCGCCAGAAGGAGCTGCTCAACATGGGTTATGTGGTCCTGCGCTTTAGCCCGGAGGAGTTGCGCGCCCGGCCGGAGGAGTTTGTCGCGACGGTGCGCCGAATGTTGGCGATGGGCCCTAGGCGCGCCGCATAGTTACCCAGCCCTGGAAACCCAGAGGTCCTGTTCGCGTTTCGCCGCGCTTGCCGACGCCTTCCATTCCACCAGAAAGCTGCATTTCCAGCCCTGGGTATTTGCGAGAGGAGAACGCCGGTGAAGAGGCCCACGGGCAGCCGCAAACGCGTATGTACTACTGTGACGCGGCTGGGCTATGATGACTAGCAATGAGTACCGATTTTGACGCCGCCTTTGAGAACCTCCCCGCCGACGGGGAGGTTCTCGACTACACCGACTACACCGACACCCCGGAGGGATTCCGCTCCGGCTTCGTGTCCTTCGTGGGCCGCCCTAACACGGGCAAGTCGACTCTGACCAACGCGCTGGTAGGCCAGAAGATTGCCATCACCGCCAACCAGCCGGAGACCACCCGTCACCCCATCCGCGGCCTGGTCCACCGCGAAGACGCCCAAGTTATCGTCGTGGATACACCGGGCCTGCACCGCCCCCGCACCCTGTTGGGCGAGCGCCTCAACGAGATGGTCAAGGACACGTACGCGGACGTGGACGTCATCGGCCTGACCATCCCCGCCGACGAGAAGATCGGCCCAGGTGACCGCTGGATTCTGGAGAACGTCCGCAAGGTAGCGCCGAAGACCCCGATCATCGGCATCGTGACCAAGCTGGATAAGGCCAGCAAGAACCAGGTCGGCGCGCAGCTTTTGGCGCTGCATGAGCTGCTCAGCGAGGACAACCCCGACGCCGTGGTCATCCCGGTTTCGGCCACCCAGCGCGTACAACTGGATGAGCTGACCCAAGTCATCGTCGATCACCTGCCGGAGGGCCCTAAGTTCTACCCGGATGATCACATCACTGACGAAGAGCAGGAAAAGCGCATTTCCGAGCTCATCCGCGAGGCTGCGCTGGCTGGGCTCAAAGACGAGCTGCCGCACAGCGTGGCCGTCTCCGTCGACGAGATGCTGCCGGATGAGGCTCGCCCCGACGTCCTCAACATCCACGCCGTCCTCTACCTAGAGCGCCCCGGCCAAAAGCGCATCATCGAGGGCAAGGACGGCCGCCGTTTTATGCGCATAGTCGGCACCGCCCGCAAGGAAATCATCCAGCTGCTCGGCCAGAACGTGTACCTGGACCTGCGCATCAAGGTGCTCAAGAACTGGCAGTCGGACCCGAAGATGCTCGGCCGCCTCGGCTTCTAAGCCCGTGGCGAGGGAAAACTTCCGCGACCGCGCCTTGGTCATCCGCAGCTATGACTTCGGCGAGGCCGACCGCGTGATCGTCCTGCTGACCCGCAACCATGGCCTGGTCAGGGGAGTGGCCAAGGGAGTGCGCCGCGCCAAGTCACGCTTCGGCTCCCGTCTGCAGCTGTTCGTGAACCTCGACGTGCAGCTGTATCCCGGCCGCAATCTCTACACCATTTCCCAGGCCGACACCGTGGACTACTTCGGCGCCAACATCATCGAGGACTACGAGCGTTATACCGCGGCTTGCGCAGCCCTCGAATCGGCCGAGCGCCTGGCTTTCACCGACGCCGACTCCGACCCTTACCTCTACACCGCGCTGGTCCACACCCTGCAGGTCATGCAGTACGACGACCCACTCCAGGCCCTCGACGCCTTCCTCTTGCAGGCGATGGCGCACGCCGGCTGGGCGCCCAGCCTCTTTGACTGCGCGCAGTGCCAAAAGCCAGGGCCCCACCACGCCTTCCACCCGGCTGTGGGCGGTGCGGCCTGCCACGAGTGCCGCCCACCGGGCGCGGCGGAGGTGGACCCGGAGACACTGCATCACATGTGGTTGCTGGCGCACGGGTGCCCCAGCAATCCGACCCATGAGCAGCGTCAAGAGGCACACCAGCTGACCCGCGCGCACCTGCAATGGCACCTAGAGCGCAAGGTTACCGCGTTAGGGGTTATGGACCAGTAAGATAAGGCGCGTGATTACGCCAGACCCGAACCGAGTCCTTAACCCACCCGCCATCCCGGAGGAGTTCCTGCCCAAGCACATCGCGCTGGTCATGGACGGCAATGGCCGCTGGGCCGAGGAGCGCGGCATGAAGCGCACCGAGGGGCATCGTCGCGGGGAGGCTGTGCTTCTCGACGTCGTCGATGCCTGCCTGTCCATGAACATCCCGTACCTGTCTGCCTACGCCTTCTCCACCGAGAACTGGCGCCGCAGCCCCGAAGAGGTGCGCTTCCTCATGGCGTTTAACCGCGACGTGCTGCGCCGGCAGCGCGAGTGGCTCAACGAGAAGGGCGTGCGGGTGGTCTGGGTCGGACGCCGCCCGCGCCTGTGGCGCTCGGTTATCAAGGAGCTCGAGACCGCGCAGGAGCTGACCAAGAACAACACGCGCATGACGTTGGCGATGTGCGTGAACTACGGTGGGCGCGCCGAGCTTGTCGACGGCGTTCGCAAGCTCGCCGATCAGGTGGCCAAGGGTGAGTTGAAGCCGAGCGCGATTAATGAGGCGTCGCTAAGCGCGGCTCTCTATGACCCCACCATGCCGGACGTGGATTTGTTCCTGCGCCCGTCGGGGGAGAAGCGTACGTCGAACTTCCTGCTATGGCAGTCCGCGTACGCGGAGATGATTTACCAGGACAAGCTGTTCCCCGACTTCACGCCGGAGGACCTGTACGCCGCAGTTGAAGAATATGCACGACGTGACCGTCGCTTCGGGGGCACAAAATAGCTGAAGCCATTTTGTGGATATACGGCTATTTTGTGGCTATACGGCTTTTTCGTGGTCGTTAGGCGCGGCAGTCTGCACAGATGCCGAAGATTTCGGCATCATGGCCGGTGAGCTCAAAGTCGTGCTCAGCAGCGACGGAGCTGGCCCACTTCTCGATTGGGCCGCCATCGATCTCTTCGGTGCGGCCACACTTGGTGCACACCAGGTGATGGTGGTGGTTAGCGGATTCGCAATGACGGTAGAGCGTTTCACCGGAGGGCATGTGCAGTGCGTCGACAGCATCGATGTCCGATAGAGACTGCAGCGTGCGGTAGACGGTGGTCAGACCGACCTTGTGGTTGCGTTCCTGCAAGGCATGGTGAATATCCTTGGCAGAGGCGAATTTATCAAGTTCACGCAGAACCTCAACAACTGCGGTGCGTTGTTTGGTGTTACGAGCCCCAAGCTTAGGGATGCTTTCGTGGAGAGCCATGACCGCTAGTTTATCAACTAGTTTCCAATAAAGTTAACGGCTGATGAGTGCCGAGGCGTCAGCGAGCAGCGTAAGCACGCCTGGGGCTACCAGTTTATAGAGGACTTCGCGGCCGGAGCGCTCCGAATCGACGATGCCTGCTTTCTTAAGTACTCGCAGGTGCTGGCTAACGAGAGGCTGAGATTTTCCGGTGGCGGCGACCAACTCGTGTACGTAGTGATCGCGCTCGTGCAGCTCCTGCACCAAGCGAATTCGCAACGGGGAATCCAAAGCGCTGATAACCGTTGCGGCTGCATCGACATCAAAGGGGGAAACTGCAGCGGTGGTTTTCGCCACGCAGATCACCTTCTATCTAATTTCTGTTAATCGTTTGATATTTATACGATACTCTATAGGCTGCTTAAAGTCGCCTAGGCCACAGATATATTTTCCCCCCAGCGCCCACGGGCGTTATGGGGCACGATAGACTGAGAATATTGTCCACGACTATCCCTTAACAGAGGAGTCCTTTTTATAATGGCAAGCGTCATTGATACCGTTGTAAGCCTTTGCAAGCGCCGCGGATTGGTCTACCAGGCAGGTGAAATCTATGGCGGTTCTCGCTCCGCGTGGGACTACGGTCCCCTCGGTGTTGAGCTCAAGGAAAACATCAAGCGCCAGTGGTGGCGCCACATGGTGCAGTCCCGTGAGGACGTTGTTGGCGTCGATACTTCTGTCATCCAGCCGCGCCAGGTATGGGTCTCCTCCGGCCACGTTGAGGTATTCACTGACCCACTAGTGGAGTCCCGCCACACCGGTAAGCGTTACCGCGCTGACCACCTGCTCGAGGCATACGAGGAAAAGCATGGCCACGAGCCGGCAAACGGCTTGGCGGACATCAACGATCCTGAGACCGGCCAGCCAGGTGACTGGACCGAGCCGAAGGCATTCTCCGGTCTGCT
Source organism: Corynebacterium sp. HMSC05D08 (assembly GCF_001807215.1). Classification (NCBI taxonomy): domain Bacteria; kingdom Bacillati; phylum Actinomycetota; class Actinomycetes; order Mycobacteriales; family Corynebacteriaceae; genus Corynebacterium; species Corynebacterium sp. HMSC05D08. The sequence goes on from NZ_KV788332.1 coordinate 38,987, forward strand.
CAAGACCTTCCTGGGTCCGGTCGATGATGAACAGGGCCTGCACTACCTGCGTCCGGAAACCGCACAGGGCATCTTCGTGAACTTCAAGAACGTCATGACCTCTGCTCGCATGAAGCCGCCTTTCGGCATCGCGAACATCGGTAAGTCCTTCCGTAACGAGATCACCCCGGGCAACTTCATCTTCCGCACCCGCGAGTTCGAGCAGATGGAGATGGAGTTCTTTGTCAAGCCGGGCGAGGACGAGCAGTGGCACCAGTACTGGATTGATGATCGCTACAACTGGTATGTGGACCTGGGCATCAAGGAAGAGAACCTGCGTCTCTACGAGCACCCGAAGGAGAAGCTGTCCCACTACTCCAAGCGCACCGTTGACGTGGAGTACGCATTCGGTTTCACTGGCTCCAAGTGGGGCGAGCTCGAGGGCGTGGCTAACCGTACCGACTACGACCTGTCCGTGCACGCGAAGGGCTCCGGCGAGGATCTGTCCTACTACGACCAGACCACCGAGGAGCGCTGGGTTCCATACGTCATCGAGCCGGCAGCCGGCCTGGGCCGTTCCATGATGGCCTTCCTGGTTGACGCTTATGACGAGGAAGAGGTTCCGAACTCCAAGGGCGGCACCGACAAGCGCGTGGTTCTGCGCCTGGACCGCCGTCTGGCTCCGGTTAAGGTTGCGGTTCTGCCGCTGTCCAAGAAGGAAGAGCTGGCCAACCCGGCCCGTGAGCTGGCTGCCAAGCTGCGCATGAACTGGAACGTCGACTACGACACCTCCGGTGCTATCGGCCGCCGCTACCGCCGTCAGGATGAGATCGGTACGCCGTTCTGCGTCACCTACGACTTCGATTCCCTCGAGGACGGTGCCGTCACCGTTCGCGAGCGCGACACGATGGAGCAGGAGCGCGTGAAGATCGACGACCTTGAGGCTTACCTGGCTGCCCGCCTGATTGGCTGCTAATGGAATACACCAGCTGGGACCGCACTGACCGCGAGCACCCTGTCCTCCTCATGGAGGCAGGCCCTGCAGCGTATGGCGTCTTCTCCGCGGATTCCGCGGACGTTGATGGCCAGCGCTGGGAGCTTGCCAGTGATTTCTCCACGGGCGCGACCGCCCAAGTGGAGGACCGTGTCTACGCCTTGACAGGCAACCTGAGTCGGGACAAGCGCATCGAGGCTGACTTGAACGGCCGACCTTTTGCCTTTATCAACGAAAACAGCGGTGACTGGATTGTTGAGAACCCAGCCGGGTTGAAGGTAGCGCAGTTCTCCACGAAGAATTCGGGTGTGCGCAAGGCCATCCTCGAGTTCGATGCGGAGGCTGCCGCGGATGCGCTTTCCGACGCCGAGACAGTCGCGCTCAGCTGGTTTACTCGCCTCATCTTGGAGGCCAAGACCCAGGGCAAGGCCATGCCGATCATCGCCACTTTGGTACTGGCATCGGTGGTGGCCGTGTTGTCCCTGTTCGTCTTCTAGTTTGCGCTAGGTACTGCTTAAAGACGATGGACAGGAAGCAATTAACCTGGGAAAATGAAACCCTTAGCGATGCCGAGGGCACTGTGTGGGCAACGGTACGCGCTGATGTGCTCAACGTGAAGGAATCACAATTGGCCGCGGCGCAGGAGCGCATTTTGCTGGAGCACTCAGTGGATAGTGGTAGCCAGCGCTTTTGGGTGCGCGGTACGGCCACGACGGGCAAGACCCTGCACGTGGCTCAGCAGGGCGTAACTGTCAGCCACATGCAGGCCAAGTGCCTGGACCGTGAGTACACACTGGACCGGCCGAACCCCTTCCGTCGCGAGCGCCGTATTCGCGATGCCGAAGGAAATGAGGTCCTACGCACCCGCCCTACGTTCAAGGGGGTGCTGGAGATTTTTGACATCGCAGCGGAAAACGTTCCGGACATCGACGTGGCATTTCTTACTTATTGCTGCCTGCTTGTCGATGCCCCGAGGCGCCTGCGCGGTTAAAGGCGCGCAGGCAGAGCTAGAAGGAGCCGCCGCGGAAGCTGCTGCCTCCGCCGCCTCCGAAGCCGCCGCCACCGAAGCCACCACCGAAGCCACCGCCGTAGCTGCGGCCACCGCCGAGCATCTGGCCGATGACCATGCCGGTGATGATGTCACCTGCGGTGGATCCGGCAGCCTGGCGCTGCTGGCGGCGACGGTAGGAATCAATGTCGTCCTGGGCGCGGCGGGCTGCGGTCTGGGCGGCCGCGACAGCCTGGCGGGAGGCGTCGATGGCACCGCGCAGGTTGCTGTTTTTAAGCTGCATCGCCTGCGCATAGAGACGCTTGGCGTCCGCGAGCGCGGTACGGGCCTGCGCGCCGACCACGCGGCCGCGGGTAGAGATGACGTCCTCGGCGGCCTGGATGTTGGACTCAGCCGCCTGCATCTGCTGGGTGTAGAGGTCCAGCTGGCGGGCCTGCGTGGCGGTCGCCTCGCGCACGGCGTCGAGTCGCTCGTCGAGCTCAGAGTCGATGGCAATCAGCGTGGTGTAGTGGCCGAGCGGGTCAGTGGCCTGGCCGGCTTCGGCGGCGCTGACGGCCTGCTGGGCGCGGGAAGTGACGTCGCCTAGGGCCTCCCAGTCAGCGTCGGTGCCCAGCTTCTTGCCTTGAGCCTCGAGCTGCTGTGCTTCCTCGATCTCGCCGCGTACCTCCGCGATGAGCGCGCTCAAGTTGGAGTGCGCTGCGGCCAGGTTAGCCTCGGCGTTTTCCACGCCGGAGAGCAGTCGGTCTGCCACCTCGATGGCGTGCTCGGAGTCGCGGATGATGCCTACCAATCCGCCCTGCTGGCCGGCCGGCTGCGCGGCGAGCGTGCGGCCTTGCTCTAGTAGCTTTTCTGCCTCGCCCACGGACACGGTGGCCATGTGTGGGTTGTCCTCGATGGAGACCAGCGCCTCGGCTGGGTGCTTGGACACCAAGCCCGCCAAGGTCTGCTCGGCCTGTGTAATACGGGTGCGGATGTCCACGGTGCGCTGGGTCAGCTCGTCGAGCTTCGAGTCGGAGTTGATGAGCAGGTCGCGCATCTTGGCAAAGTCGGCGGCTTGGGCATCGAGGGCGTCGTCAGCCTGCCCACAGGAGGAGACGATTTCGATGAGCATCTGGCGGCGCTCCGCCTCGGACTCCGGGATGGAGTCATCCAGGCGCTGCTGCAAGGCAAAGGCCTTCTGCAGCGTGGTGGTGGAGTGGTTCATCGCGCGGGTAAACGGGCGGGTGCGCTCCGGGCCGAACTCGGCCGTGGCGATGTCGAGCTCCTCCTTGCCGCGGCGGATGGATTCGTCGGTGGAGACCAGCTCTTCGCGGGCCAGCTCCTGCAGGGTCTCGGTGGGAAGGGATGACAGCGAGTTGGTATCGCCCGGCTCGATGGCGCGTGCTGATTCGAGGTTCTGCGCGTTGTCCTTCTTGGTCTTGCGGCGCGAGGCTGCCCAGATGCCACCACCGGCTACTGCCAGAGCACCTGCACCACCCGCCAGCCAGCCGGCCCCCGAGCCGGAGTCGGAACCTGCGCCACCTGCGGAACCGGAAGATCCGGTGGAACCGCTCACGGCGGCGTCGGCAAGCGCGAGTGCAGAGCCCCCGAAGTCGTCCTCGGCGAGGTGCGCGGATGCGGCGTCGTACATAGCGTCCGAGCGCCCGGAAGACCAAGCGTTGCCGGTCTGCACGCCCACCTTGCGGTCTTCAACTGACACCACGTAGACCGCGGAGTTGGGGCCCTTGGCGTCAATAAACTCGTCTGCATAGTCCTGCGCGGTACCCGGCAACGTGTTTTCAAATACCACGTAAAGAATCAGTCCCTCATCCTTCTGCAGGGAGGTAATCTTCTCCTGTAGTTGGGACTTCTCACTCGAGGACAACACTCCGGCGTTATCCGTGACCTTCTGCGTCACAGTCGAGGGATCTGCCTGTGCCAGCACCATCTGCTGCGGGGAGGGGGCAGCTCCGGCTTGGGTAATCCCAGGAGCTAGGGTTCCCAGACCCACGAACAACACCGCTACTGCGGCACGGCCAATACGCGCACAAGAATTCATGCCCACCAGAATACAGTTAGCCTGGTGAGAGTGAGACGCATTATTCGCTGCGTGCCCCTGCTACGCCGCGCAGCACAACGGGGAGCCAAGCCTGCACTGAGCTTAGAAGCCAACATTGAAGCCATCATCGTTTTGGGGGCCGCGCAATACGACGGCCACCCCTCCCGCATCCTTTCTGCGCGCCTCGAGGAAGCCGTCGACGCGCATGCGCTATACCCGCAGATCCCTATTGTCACCGTGGGCGGCAAGCTGCCAGGGGATCGTTTTACCGAGGCTGAGGTGGGGCAGAGCTACCTCAGCGAACGCGTACCGGACGCATGTGTGTTGGCGATGCCCGTGGGCAACGACACCGTGGAGTCCCTGCGGGAGGTGCGCCAGCACTACGGGTATGCGAACGCCATCATCATTACGGATCCGCTACACCGGTTGCGGGCGTGGCTCATCGCGCGTGACGAGGGGATGCGCACCCAGGTGCGCGGCGCCGCGAGATATCCCACCCCAACCTTCGCCCGGGCCTGGTGGCGCTACCTTGCCCACGAGATGGGCGGGCTCGCCGTATTCGCCGCGCGCAAAGTCTTCGGCGAGAAGGTTGCGGAGCACCTGCGGAGTGCGCTGCACCGCGTGGAAGCGATGATGAGGCCCTCCCGCAGGGCTCGGCATGAGGAAATTCGCAGGAAATCTAGACCATGATCTTCCAGCGTGCGGGTGTAAAATCAGGCAATTGACAAAAATCGCAGAAAATTCCCAGTCGGTTTTGCTTCCAATACGACTGTCGATAGATTAACGTAGATTGCGCAAGTGCAAAACAACGGAAAGGAACACTTATGTTGGACGTATTCAAGAATGTCATCGATGTCGTGCTGACCACCCTCCAGGATCTGGTAAACGCGCCTTTCTACTTCGTGGAGGACCTGTCGAGCGCACTGTCTAGCAAGAAGTAAACTCGAATATTGAGTTCTCGCCCCTGCTGCCTTTCTTCGGAGAGGCGGCGGGGGCGATTTCTTATGCCTTAGGTGGTATGCCGCGGATGAGCCATGGCAGTTTTAGCGCCTAAACTGCTAAATGTGAGTTATTCCTACAGCGCGCACGACGCAGCACGTCTTTTCGATGAGAGCCCCAAAGGATCAGCCTTCAGCGAGCCAGGCACCCCAGCCGCTGAAGATCACCGCGGGGCTTTTGCTCGCGATCGGGCCCGCGTATTGCACTCCGCTGCTTTGCGACGCCTCGCGGACAAAACGCAGGTAGTCGGCCCCCACGACGGCGATACCCCGCGCACGCGACTGACCCACTCACTGGAGGTGGGGCAGATCGCCCGCGGCATCGGCTCCGGGCTTGGTTTGGACCCCGACCTGTGCGACATGGCGGGCCTGACCCATGACATCGGCCACCCGCCCTATGGGCACAACGGAGAGAACGCTCTCAATGAGGTGGCTCAAGAGTGCGGCGGATTCGAGGGAAACGCGCAGACCTTGCGCATCTTGGCTCGGCTAGAGCCGAAGGTGGTGGACGCGCAGGACAACTCCTACGGGCTCAACCTCACGCGCGCGGCGCTCGATGCCGCCTGCAAGTACCCACGCACCAAGACCAATGCGGATGGAACGGTCAACCGCAAGTACGGCTGCTACGACGAGGACGCACACATCCTGGCCTGGTTGCGCGAGGGACATACTGACGCGCGCCCCTCGATGGAGGCGCAGGCCATGGACTGGTCCGATGACATCGCCTACTCCGTTCACGACGTGGAGGACGGCATCGTTTCCGGCCGCATTTCACTCGCGGTGCTGTGGGACCTGGTGGAACTCGTTGCGCTTGCGGAGAAGGGCGCTAAGGCTTTCGGCGGCACCGCAGACGAGCTTCTCGACGCCGCCGATTCCCTCCGCGCCTTGCCCGTCATCCGGGAGGTCAGCGACTTCGATTTCTCCCTGCGCTCTTACACCACGCTGAAGAAGATGACTTCGGAGCTTGTGGGCCGCTATGTGGGGGCCACGGTGCAGGCTACCCGCGCGGCCAAAGAGCCACAGCTGGAGCTGGGCCGCCAGCACGGCAATCTGGCAGTGCCGGTGCGTGCGCAAGGGGAGGTCAAGCTGCTCAAGACCATCGCGGTGCTCTACGTCATGGACGAACCGGTGCACTTGGCTCGCCAGGACCGCCAGCGTGAGCGCATCTACCGCGTCTTTGACTACTTATCCGCGGGGGCGCCGGGCGCGCTCGACCCGATGTTTAGGCTCTGGTTTAACCGCGCCGAAACTGACGCGGAGCGCCAGCGCGTCATCGTGGACCAGATCGCCTCGATGACCGAGTCCCGCCTGGAGCGCCTGGCGCGCTCGACGGCTGAGTTTTCTGGGTTTATGGGTTAAAAGTGCGTGGCCGATACCTTAATCCATGCCTCGTTTAGTTCCGACAATTTGGGAACGCCCGGTTCGTGGAAACCACCCCAGCACAATGGAAAGTCATTGAATCTGTAAGCGATTCAGCTCGTCACCGAAAGATACGAGACGTAGACACGGCACCCCTGTTGACTGAAGAGTGAAGTTAGCGGAAGAGACGAACGCCGTTGTCCCCAAGCACCTCGAGAACCGCCGCGGTGTCAGTGGTGGACAGCTTCCATGCTGAGGCCACGATGGTTTCCACCTTGTGCTCGCGCAGGAAGTCCGCCAGAGCGTCGAGGTTGCGCGGCGCCATGCAGGCGTCACAACCGCGGATGGTGCCTAGGGCGGCGTATAGATCCTCGAGGCTTTCCAGCGGCTGCGTGATAAGTACTTTGGAGAGATTATTCAGCATCAGGGATCTCGCAGAAGGATTCGTAGTGATCGTCGGTGTAGTACCACACGTCAGGGTCGGTTTCGGTGCCGCCACCAGTGACGATGCGCTTGGCACCGCGGTGGTCCACGCCAGGCGAGTCCACCGTGTACTCGCGGTAGTAGTTTTTGGACTCCTTAGGCAGCACACCTTCGTAGTTGCCAAAGCGCTTGTTGTCATTGTCTGGGTGCTCATAAGGCCCGCCGGCCAAGATGTCCTCCGCGGTATCCTCGGCTTCCTTGGGCAAAGAGTCCATCGCGCACTGCGGATAGGCGGACTCAGCCGATCCGTCCCGAGACCCAGCAGTCGTCGGCGCAGCGGTAGTCGGCGCAGTGGCGCTCGAGCCGGCCGAAGAAGCACTGCTATCACCATCAGAGTTCCCTGCCAGGTCGATTCCGAAGTAGCCGGCTGCAAGCACCACGAGCACGCCGCCGATTGCTGCGAGCGGCTTCTTCTGAGAGGAGGGGGGATTGGCCATACCCCCATCTTTACAGGCGTAGCGCCTGATCGAGAAATCCAGTCAATCCCTTAACACCAACGCGAAGTGACTCGGAACTGCATACAAAAGACAGTGTGGCTTTCAGGCCTTTTTGCTGCCCCTTTCGGTGGGTAAACCGCCCTTCGTCACCGTTATCTGTGTAGCGGACTACTAAACGACACCATCTGGGAGACCCACCCCAAGCCCCGCGAGCCCGCGCGGGGTAATCTTTAGCGCATGGCACAAGGCAGAATTCCGGAGAGCGACATCCAAGCGATCCGTGAACGCGCGCCAATCGAGGAAATCGTGGGGGAGTACGTCCAGCTCAAGCCGGCTGGCTATGACTCCTTGAAGGGGCTGTCACCCTTCAAGGAAGAAAAGACTCCGTCCTTCCACGTACGCCCGCAGCGTGGCTACTACCACTGCTTTTCTACAGGCAAGGGCGGAGACGTATTCAGCTTTCTCATGGAGATGGAGCAAGTCTCCTTCCCAGAAGCTGTCGAGGCAGTGGCCCAGAAGATTGGGTATCACATCAATTATCAGGGCGGCAGCACAGGCAACCGTAACGAAAAGCCCGGCACGCGCCAGCGCCTCATCGCGGCAAATAAGGCTGTGCACGAGTTTTACCGCCAACAGCTGGAGACCCCACAGGCGGCCACCGCGCGCGAGTTCCTGCTGAACCGTGGTTTTAGTAGGGAGATCATCTACGAGTTTGAGTGTGGCTATGCCCCGGAAGGTTGGGATACGGCCACCAAGCACCTGCTACGCATGGGCTTTTCCTTCGAGGAACTAGAGGCCGCAGGCATCTCCAAGATGGGCAAGCGCGGGCCCATCGATCGCTTCCACCGCCGCCTCCTGTGGCCCATCAAGGACCTATCCGGCAACGTCATCGGTTTCGGCGCGCGCAAGCTTTTTGATGATGACAACTTGGGCAAGTACATGAACACGCCTGAGACTATGCTCTATCACAAGTCCAAGGTGCTCTTTGGCTTGGATCTGGCCAAGCGCAACATTGCTGAGGCCCATCAGGCAGTGGTGGTGGAGGGCTACACCGATGTCATGGCGATGTACGCGGCGGGCGTAAAGACTGCCGTGGCCAGCTGTGGAACTGCATTCGGCGGCGACCACCTGCAGGTTCTGCGCCGGCTGATGCTGGATGATTCCTACTTCAACGGCGAACTCATCTATACCTTCGACGGTGATGAGGCTGGACAAAAGGCCGCCATGCGCGCCTTCCAAGGCGAGCAGGCGTTCACGGGCCAGTCCTTCGTTTCCGTGGCGCCGGATGGCATGGACCCTTGCGATTTGCGCCTGGCCAAGGGCGACGCCGCGGTGCGTGAGCTCATCGCGGACCGCATCCCGATGTTCGAGTTCGTCATCCAATCGGTGCTTAGCGAATACCGCATTGATACCGCAGAGGGGCGTCTGCAAGCATTGCGTCGTGCGGTGCCCGTGGTAGCGCAGATTCGCGACGCCCCGCTGCAGCGTGAGTACGCCCGCCGCCTAGCCGGCTGGGTGGGTTGGCCCAACCCGGAGGAAGTCCTGCAGCAGGTTCAGCAGGAGGCTCGCCGGCCTAAGAAACAGGACAAGAGGGCACGGCTTGCCGACGCCCCGATTAAAGCCGGCACGCCCGCTCCCGCGCAACAGAACACTCCGGTCTTCCACGTGCCGAGCCCCCGTGAGACCCACCTGTGGCCGCAGCGGGAGGCCCTAAAGCTGGCCTTGCAGTACCCGGGCCTTGCCGGTTCTTACTTCGACGGGATTACCGCCGATGCGTACTCGAATGAGTCTTATCGAATCGTTCGGGAGGCTATCTCTACCGTCGGTGGCGTTGCTGCCGGAGCCAACCTGCCCAGCGTGGAATGGATCGCTGCTGTGGCAGGGGAGATGCTCGATCTCACCGCGCGCAACTTTGTCAGTGAGCTTGCTGTTGAGCCGATCAAGGTGGGCGATGAGTCCGATCCCAAGGCTTGGGAGGTCTATGCTGACAGCGTGCTTTCCCGCCTCCAGGAAGCCCGCGTGGGCGACCAAGTGGCCCAAATTAAGGCCCAACTAGGCCGCATGCGCCCCTCCGATGACGAGCAAGCCTATAACTCGCTTTTCGCCGATCTCGTCGCCCTCGAGCAGGCCCGCCGCGAGCTCAATGACAGGGCGTTTCGTGGGCCGCAGCCTAATTAATCTTCGTCGGGCTCGTAGATACGGTCTTGGCCGTCTAGCTGGTTTCCTTTGACGCGGCGGCCGCGGCTTAGATCCTTTATCTCTTTCATGCGGGGTTCTGGATCGAGCTTGTTTGCTACTGCCTTGCGGGTGGCGTTTAAAGCGTTCTTGGTTACGGGGGAGTTGATCGCTTTTTCGTATGCGCCCTTGATCTGGTGATAACGCTTGCGGCCGGCCTTGGTGCCAAAGACATAACCTGCGGCGGCGCCTACTACGAATTGGATCATGGTTGGAGTATCTCACCCTTCAGGTACTGATTTAACGCTAATAACCTCACCCAGCCTACCTGCATCAGTGGTGAAGTGGTGGGTACCCTCATTGATGAAAATTATTGTGACCGTTTCCCAACGCGGTTAAAGCACGATTGCTTAAAGACGTGACCGCTCGAACCTGTCTCTCGATTGCGGGTGGCTTTACGCAGCTCATTGTTAAACGGCTCGATAGAGTTCGTCGTGTAGATGGCTTTCCTTGCTGCCGGAGGAAACTGTAAAAACGGCACGAACCGCTCCCACGCTTCACTGTCTTCGGCGGCATCACCCCCGGATCATTTTTAGACAGGGCGAATAAGAGCAATACCGAAGCCAGCGACTAGTTCCTCCAGTCCCGAGGAAAATGAGGGCACGGAGTAAACATAACCCGCTCCGATTAGGGGACTGCGTAATGAATCCTCGGAGCCTTTCGGTGGAACTACTTAGAACGTAATGGGGCTGAGGAGGCTGCCGGACATCTTGGGCATACAAGCCCCGCGATCGCCGGCCGGCACTACATAATGCGCGCCAACAAGACCGGCGACCACAACGATAACCTCGAGCCCCTAAAGCCGTCAGTCTGAACTAACGGTACAAAATGAAGAAAGAACCGCCTGAAATCAGGCGGTTCCTGTCTGCTCCTCCAACTGGGCTCGAACCAGTGACCCTTCGATTAACAGTCGAATGCTCTGCCAACTGAGCTATGGAGGAATAATGTGTGCGGAAAGCTGTTGGAAGTGCTCTCTGCGACGTGAAGTAACTATATCTACCTTTGTAGGTTGTTACAAATCGCCAGCTCGTGCCGGGTTTTGGCTCGGAGGTGTCGGTACAATTTCAAGGCTTGAAAAGGGGCGAATTTCAGTTGCTTTAACGCTAAAACCGGTAAAGTGTTGCCGTGGTCGAGTTGGGTTCCTAACCTACCTACGTGCAGTTTTGAAACCGAGTCCCTTGTGGAAGAAGCGGCTAACAGGAAGAACTTAGCACTTTTTATGCGTCTTGTTTTGCCTTAGGGAGAAGACGAGGTGACGAGCGCGCGGAACTGTTAGGTGCTTTGTGCCACTGGGTTATTTTGTTATTTCGGTTGAAACAATGCCTTAAGACGAGGGGATTCAATTCTGAGTTTTTATAACGGGCAGGCAGTTTAAGGGGCGTTTGTGGGTGTCTTAAGCCGTGCATGTATTCTATTAGCGCACCGTCGGGTGTAAATAGGGGGCTATAGCTCAGTCGGTTAGAGCCGCGGACTCATAATCCGCTGGTCCCGGGTTCGAGCCCCGGTGGCCCCACTCTTAGGCATTCTCATCACAAAGTGCCAGCGCACAGGGTGAACCTTTGTTATTTGAAGAAGCCTTGCTTCTTCTCTCTCGGAGGTTCTCCCAAAGTCTCGCTCTCTTGGTTTGCTGGTTACTACTCTGGGCGCTGCTGCACTACTCGTAGGTTGCAGTGGGGAGGCTCCGATTCTCAACCTACGTGAGCGTCAAGTTGTTTGTGTGTGGGGTTTGGTTTTTAGAGGTATTTATTGAAGCGGTCGGGGTATGCCACAGCCATTTGGTTGATTGAAGTGCCCCGAGTTTTGTTCCTAGGCATTTGCCTTGATTTCTATTATTTTCTGTGGCGGGATCTGCTTCAAAAGGTCAAGTCCGCGTCCGTGGTTCGGGCGCTTGCCCGCATCAATATTTTTGTTTTCGTCCCACGCCGCACCCCTGCGGGCGCTGGTAGCATCTGTTTACATACCGCAACCAGCAGCTACGGGACGCCTATTCTATGGACGGCGATGTTACTGCGCTGCTTGTATGCGCCGGGTTAGTGCTTGTCATGGTGCTCTACTGGGCCTACTACATTAGGTGCGTGCGGAGGCAACCCAAGTCGGAAGAGCGGTACGACGATGTCGACTTGGTAGGCGCAGAAAGTGATGGCGTCCTTTTCATTTATCCTTACTGCTCGCTCAATATGGGCGCTGGCGGTGCCATGGGGCTGGTCGCAAGTGCCAACCCTCGCGAGTTTGTCTACACGGTGCTGAAGGTTCCGCTCGTGGCAGCTTTCGTTATCGGAGTCATTGGATTTACAAGCGCGGTCGGGGTTCCGCTTTCGTGGCCTTTTGTTCCGCGTTGGGCCGTCGATATCCGTAAAGCAAAACGTGCCCGAAGGCGTGAGCGCAGACAAGCCAGAAAAAGAGAAAAGGAAGAATAGCTACTGCAGGAAGAGGCCATTTTGTGCAGCGTTCACGGGGGTGGCAGCGTCACGCTGCTGCGAGCGTTGCATGAATCACCGCATTCACATGAGCAAATGGAATCCGCTCCTGCTCAATGCGCAGCCGGCCCGCAGTGAAGAGAAGGCGGTAGGCGCGCTGCTCTTCGGTGGTGAGGTGGGTAAGGGTGGCGGAGCCGTCGCCGGGGTCGGGGACAGCCAGGTGCTGGAATTCGGTGACGGTGGCTGTGTCCATGAGCAGTGACGTCGTGTGGGGGAAATGGGCGCGCACGGCGTTGAGGATGGCAAAGCCGGCGGCGTCGAGGTCGCCCCAGTAGGTGATGTCGATGCGGTTAAGCCAGTCCAGTGCGTGGAGTTGGTGGGCGGCGGTGCCGGCACCGAGGAGGGCGACGGTGGGAGGAGAGGTGTCCGAAAGCGTGGGCAAAGCCAGGAAAGCTTGTTTGTTCTCCACTATGAGGACGCGGGGAGGGGTATGCGGGAAAAGCGTGGCGGCGTGGGCTAGGGGGATTTCGATATCGCTGAGCGCTGGAGCGTGGTTGAGGTAGCGCAGGCGGACTCGGGTGTCGCTACGGCGCAGGCCTAAGTCTGTGATGCCAAACGGCGCGAGGAGCGTGAGGAGTAGGCGGCGGTGGGTACCAATCCACTTGCCGTCCACACCTTCGACCGGCACGGCGCGCTCCCACTCCCCGGAGTCAGGGTTGGCGCGCAGCCAAGTCAGGCACGGTCCTAGGCATTCCAGGTCATAGGCGCTTAAATCCTTCCATTGGGTATAGCTGCGGCGGACGGTGTGGGCGAAGTCGGGGGAATCGGGAAAGACGGCAGCGATGCTGTGTGCTCGTTCACGGGCGCGGGCGTACTCGAGGTTAAGGCCCGCGGCGGTGGCGATGCGTTCGGCACCGTTGATTGTGATGCGAGCCGGTATGTTGTTCGTGCCCAGGCCGGCGCGCGACCAATTGCGGGACTCGTAGATGACGTCCTCCTGGTGGGGCCAGCGCTGCCAGGCACGGATGAAGCCCTGCGTGGCGTCGATATCGCGGGCGGCAGCAGTGGCAGTGGGCGGGTGCAGGGGCCAGTCGACGCGCACAGAATCCGGGTCAGCCAGTGCTTCGGCAAAGTGATTGCGCAGGTATTTCGACGCGTGTGCTTGCAGGTCTTTAGGGCTGCGCATAGTCGGGGTCCTGGTAGGTGGAGGCGTCGATAAGCGAATAGCCCGTGCGCGCCCGCGGGCGGCCATTGATGGTGGGCTCATCGTACTTGACCACAATCGTGCCATCCACGTAAGGAGACAGCGTCTGGATGAGCTTGAAAGGCGTGGCCAGAATCATGTGGAAACCAAAGGACGCAAAGACGGACATGGCAGTGCGGGTAAAGGTGGGATCGGCGCGGTCAAAGGCCTCATCCAGAATGATGGAACCATAGGTGGGCACGTCTTGGTCCGGCTCCGCCAGCCGGAAGCGCAGGGCCGCAGCCAGGCAGAAGAAGACGAGCTTTTGTGCTTGGCCGCCAGACAGCGAGGCGGAATCCTGATAGGTATTGGCTGTCGTTCCGTCGGCGTACAACTCACGGCCGATAAAGCTCACGTGCCGGCGGGTATCTAGCACCACGTTGCGCCAGCGGAGATCCTCTGGCTGGCTCGAGCCCAAGCGGCTCAAGATCTTGTCCAACGCGTGGTAGCGCGCAAGGGCAGCCTCTGTATCATCGGAGCCGAATTCGCCCAAGCTGTGGGAGGTGGCGGCATCAAGATCCCGCTGGAAATCCTGGACCACCTGGCCGCGAGCATCCTTGACGTCGATGCGCAGGGTGCGCTCACCGTTGAAGGGAGAGCGCTCCAGGGACTTGTTGATGAATTCCATGCGCCTCTCAATATCACTGCGAGCACGGCGCAGGTCTGTGGTGAGGTGGGAGAGGTTTCGCACGGTGGAGCCGTTGAGAAGCTCGAGGAAGCGGGCGCGGAAATCCGCCAGGCGGTCGGCGCGTAGGAACTTGAGCTTCTCGATGCCTTCGCCAGCGAAGCTCGCCTGCGGCTCAAGGTCCGCGGCCTCCGCCGGCCACTGGGCCAGATATGTGTGGAGGACAGAGACAATTTTGGCGTTGGCGTCCTCGATGCGCCGCGTGGCGGTGCGGGCGGTGTTCTGAAGACTAGCCTGCACCTCATCGCGCCGGGCATCGATGTCATCAATGGTGAGCTTGCGCTTGCCCTTGTGCAGGGCATCTTCGACTGCTTTCGCGATGTCCTGGTCCTTGATGTCGGGCACAATACCGATGCTACGGCGGCGCTCGGTTGAGCGCTCAAGCTCGCCTTCGACGTTGCCCAGGTTCTTCTGGGCGGCGTTCAGCCTGGCGCGTGCGGCCTTGAGCTTGGCCTTGGCTTGCTCGTGGGCTGCGGCGAGGGCTTGGGCCTCCGGGGAGGAGGCCAGCGAGTCATACTGCTCCTGCAGATCCTGCCGGCGAGCCTCGGCGGAGGCGGTGTCGATATCCTGGAAGGAGGTTTCCAGCACCTGCTGGGCTTTATCGCGCTGGGAGCGCAGAACGTCCATCTTCCGGTTGAGGTTCTGGACCTGCTTGGCCGTGGCACGAGCAGTGGCCTTGGCCTGCGTGAGCTGGGCGCGTAAGAGCTCAATCTTGGCGGTGTTGGTGGAACCCACCCGGTACCAGGTAGTGCCGCTAAAACGCTTGCGGTCATCCTTGATGAAGCGGGTTGAGCCGTCTTTATCCTTGGGGCGGCTTTCCAGGCCATCGCGCGTTACCGCCGGGGTGGTGGTGACATGGTCCAGTTCCGCAACCGAGTCCACACACTCGTAGTTGAAGCGGCGCGAAATATGTTGGCGAACCCAGTGCGCCATGGCGTGGTCTTGGAATTCCAGTTTGTGGATAAGCTGCCGCGGGCTGCGCGCGGAGGCCTGCGGTGATGCAAACTCCGGAATGGTGCGGTACTCCAAACGGGTGCCCACGTTGCGCGAATTGACCCACTGGTTGATGGTGTCGCGGGCAGCCTCAGGAACGAGCAGGGTGGCGGCAAAGCCGTGGAGGAGCTTTTGAATCACCGGCTCCCATTCGGCCTGCTGCGGGCTGATATCGATGAGCTCGCCGGCGAAGGGAAGCTCGGATTCGGCATAGCCGGTATCGCGAGCCAGCTGCGCGCGCAGTTCAACTAGAGCCTTGTCGATGTTGGTGCGCCGCGAGCTAAATGAGCGCAGCTCGCTATCGAGCGCGGCACAGGCGGTGGCAGCGTCCCGGGCGGCCACGCCAGCTTCTTGTTGCTCGTTGATGAGGTTGGCGAAGTCAACCTTAAAATCTTCGATGCGCAGCTTCGCGGTGGCCTGCAGCTCGGCGAAGCCGTGTGGACTGAACTCGTAATCATCAGTCCACGCTCCAGCGGCCGCAGCCAACCGTTGGAATTCCTTCGTGCGGTGCTCAATTTCGTTGTCCGCAGTTTCTATCTTGGCGCTTAAGGCATCGAGCTCGCCAGCGCTGAGCTGGGTAACAGCCACCGCGGCCAGGCGCTCGGCATCATCCAGGTGTGCGACCTCAGCGTTGAGGGTCTCCGACTGCGACTGGGCCTCCGATAGCTGTGCTGTGAGCGCACGGATGCGGAAATCTAGTTCCTCTGCCACTAGGCGGGCGCGTACTGCCGGCAGCGCCTCACTCATCGCCTCTGCTTTCTCCTTATCCGCTTCAGCACTAGACCGCCGAGAGTGAAGTTGGGGCAGCGGCCCGAGCGTATCAATCTGCGCCTTGACGTCCTCAACCCGCAGGTAGGCCTGGCGCAAATCCTCAAACTGTGCCACGGCCTCATCCGCTCTGGTGAAGGTATCCGGCACATCCAGCATGTAATCCCTAAAGAGCTGGTCCAGGCTGGACAGGGACTTCGCGGATTGAGTGCGGTGAAGAAGAAGCTGGCCCTCCACATTCTTAATCCCCAAGCGTTTGCGGAAGCGGTCCGCAAACGTGGCATAGGTCGGCGTAAAGGATGCTCCGGGGCCTTTATACAGCGCCCTGATCTTGCGGCTATCCAAGCTGCGGGTGAGCAAGGGGCTGAGCTTATCGATGTCCTCATCGCCCGGCACCAACCCATACAACTTCTTGATCTGGCCTACGGAGTTCTCACCGCCGTTGAGGCGAAAAATGGCGATGAGGGTGTGCTGCTTGCCCTGGCCATTGTCGTAAGTCAACGCCACCACTGAGTTGGTCGCACCTTCACGCAGGTATTCCGGGGTAATCTCACCAGTTTGTGTATTCTCCTGCTGCCGCCACGCTCCGCGCACGTAGGAGACCAAGTTACGGCCGTTGTGCCGACCGAGGTCTTGCTGCGAGGCGGCGTTGAACTTCACGTGATTCTGGGGGACAAGGACGGCTGACATGGCATCCAGCAGTGTGGATTTACCTGATCCTGAGCCACCCGTAATGAGGAAACCTTTCCGCGCTACCGGGATGGAAAAATAGCCATGGAAGGTGCCCCAGTTAATCAGCTGGATGCGGCTGATGCGATACTGGCCTGGGTAAAGGTCCGTGTGCTTATTCATCTGAGGTGTCCTCCTCGGTATCCTCGGCTCGCGCCAGGCGGGCGTATTCATCCCGGATGGCGGTGACCGTGGAGGCATCGAAAAGCTGGCGCAGCACCGGCGAGACCTCCAACCGGCCTTCTGTCTCCGTGGTGCTGAGCAGGGAATAGTCATTCTGGATGCGCTTAATAGCCGCGTTGAAGCGCTTGGTGAATCCGGCCTCGTCGCGGTTATCCACCGCGCGGACATAGCCGATGCTCTCCCGGAGATCTTCTACGTCCACGATGACGCGCTCGCCGGGCAGAGCCAGCCCCAGCTCCTGGCGCAGGTTCAACAAGATAGCGGTATCGATGTGCTTGAGCTTGTCCGTGGCAGTGTAAATCTTTTTCAACGCGGCTGATACGCCCCGGCGATCCCCGTAGGCTACCCACCGGTTAGCGGCGCGAATCAGGTGCACGATACAGGTTTGCACCATAGAGTTCGGCCAGGTTGCCTCAACTGCCTCTGGCAGGCCTTTCAGCCCGTCACAGCAGACGATAAAGACGTCCTTGACCCCACGGTTAGAAAGATTGGCGCATACCTGCGCCCAGAATGAAGCGCCTTCTTCCTTGGCAATCCACAATCCTAAAATGTGCTTAATACCGTCGAGATCCACGCCGATTGCCATGTACGCAGATTTGTTGACTACTCGGCCGTCGTCGCGGACTTTAATGCGCAACGCGTCCAGGAAAACCACGGGGTAGAACTCGTCTAGCTGGCGGTTTTGCCAGACCATAACCTCATCGAGCACGGCGTCAGTAACCGCAGAAATCGTCTCATGGGAAATATCGACACGCATCGCCGTTGCCATATGATGCTGGATATCCCTAATTGTCATCCCACCGGCATACAAGCTGACGATCATGTCATCAACATCAGTCAAGCGCCTAGAACCTTTAGGGACCATAGTGGCTCTTCCGGTTTTAGAGTGCATTGATTTTGTGTCGGATGTTGGCGGCGTGGATCAGGCACCG